>JAIOQG010000097.1 GCA_021413465.1 Alphaproteobacteria bacterium
GTCTCGCGAGAGGTCGGCCTTATTTCTAGCTGTCGGAGGCGTGTTTCGTCGGCTTACCACCTGTTGGTGTCCGCGGGGACACGCGGCAGGCGAAAACGTGGCACGGCGTGCACCTGTGATTTGACGCTGGATGGGGGCGGATCGACCATAATCGGCGTGTGGGCTCGCCACGTCCCACCGCGGTCCGTCGAACGGATTCGATCTTGCTGCCCAGAGCGCAAGACTCAATGCGCGCCAAAGGCGGGGGGCGCGGGCCTTCCGGTCGCATTCGATCGGGCGAAGCCACCAGCAATCGCCCGGCCAAACATCGAACGCGCGGAGGGCCCGCGGATAATTTACCTCAGGGTATGGTGCATCTCGCGGGTGCGGAGCTTTGTGCTTGCGCGTCCCCCCACCCGATCCGGCTGCGCCGTATCGACCGCCCCGCAGTGGGGGCGGTAGAAATTGAGATGTGGCGATCGCGGCACGCGTTCTACTACGGAGTCACCCTCACACGTTTGCCATGATTTTTGGCTTTCAATCCGGAGCGGCCAAACTCTAGGTCCTACCGCCCCCTCTGCGGGGCGGTCGATACGGCGCAGCCGGATCGGGTGGGGGGAGTTCGGCGGCTACAAATGCGGGCATTGACGTGAACTTGATACGGCGGCGTTTTTTGAGATTCGCGACGATGTCGGTCATCACGCCGTCCACGTTCTGCAACACCTGATAGTTGGTGTAGCGCAGAACCACATATCCGCGCGCTTCGATGACACGCGTTCTGGCTTCGTCGTGGCGCCGTCGATGCAGCTCTGCGTGCTGGTTGCCATCGACTTCAATGACGAGGCGTTCGCGGTGCGAGGCGAAGTCTAAGACGTAGGTGTCGAACGGGACTTGGCGGCGGAGGTGGAATCCTTCGCTGCGCAGTCTTTTGAGGGCGGCCCAGAGTTTGCGCTCCGGACCGGTGAGGTTGCGGCGCAGATGTTGGGCTTGCGCGGTGCTCATGGTTGGTTGATTTGTCGATGGTGTCGATTTTTGGCGTGGTGGGTGCCCCCCCACCCGATCCGGCTGCGCCGGATCGACCGCCCCGCAGCGGGGGCGGTTGGTTTTTTATTGGGCGGATGTTGGGGTGTTTCCCGCTTCTGCTCGCGAAGGTGGGCTAATTTTTCCCTTCTTCGGCGCCCGCTTCATCTCTGCCGCCACGATGACCCCGTCGCCGTTGCGGTCGGCGCGCATGGCTTGGGAGCGGGTGCGGCCGCCGAATTCTTCGGGGGAGATGTAGCCGTCGAGATTCCAGTCGGTGTATTTCATCGGGTCGATGGTGGTGCGGCCCGTGTCGAAGGGTTCGCGCTTTTGGGCGTCGGGGTTTTTGGCTTGCCAGGCTTCGTAGCGCGCTTGGCGTTCGGCCTTGCGGGCGTCGTTGTATTTTTGGAATTCGGCGGGATCGAGTTTGCCGTCACCTGTCGTGTCGGCGCCGCGGAATTGGGTGTCGATGCCGGCGTCGACTTCGGCGCGCGTGATGCGGCCGTCTTTGTCGGCGTCGTATTGGATGAGGCGCATGGCGCTGGTGGCGCCGGACTTGGCGCTCGAGCGCACCTTCTTGGGGGCCGAGCCCCAGTCCGAGGCGAAGGCGACCGCCATGGCGCCGAGGGCCACCACCACGACGCCGGTCACGACCGCGAGCGCTGTCTTGTTTGTCATTGCAGACCTCCGTTTTGGGCGCCGACGTGCGGCGCGTTGCGATGAGCCGATCCTGGCGCAAGTCGGGAAGGGCCGCCGGGAACTTCCGTCATCAGCTTTGTCGTGCGGGCGGTCTTGACATAGTTTGTTACAAATATTCGGCTGGCTTGCTTTTCCATCGACACCGTCTTCCGGCACAGTGGCGCTCATGACCGAAACGGCCGCTCATATTCTTGTCGTCGACGATGCGCGCGAGATTCGCGAGCCGCTGGTGAAGTATCTGCAGAAGAACGGCCATCGCGCGATTGGGGCGGAAGGTGCGGCGGCGGCGCGCAAGGCGATGCGGGCGCAGGCGTTCGATCTGATCGTGCTCGACGTGATGATGCCGGGTGAAGACGGTTTGAGCTTTTGCCGCTCTTTGCGCGAAGGCAACGACGTGCCGGTCCTGTTTCTGACGGCGCGCGGCGACGAGGTCGACCGGATCGTCGGCATCGAGTTGGGCGCCGACGATTACGTGGTGAAGCCGTTCAATCCGCGCGAGCTGTTGGCGCGGATCGCGGCGATCCTGCGGCGGGTGCGGGCGCTGCCGCCGCAGGCGCAAGCGGCGGCGGTCAAGCGCGTTCGCTTCGGGCGTTGGGTGTTCGATATCGTGCGGCGCGAGCTTGCGGGCGCCGACGGTATCGGCGTGGCGTTGTCGAGCGGCGAGTATCGTTTGCTGCGCGTGTTGATCTAGCGGCCAAACCTGACCTTGACGCGCGATCAGTTGCTTGATTTGACGCAAGGACGAGATGCGGCGGCGTTCGATCGCTCGGTCGACAACGCGATCATGCGGCTTCGGCGCAAGATCGAGGATGATCCGCGCGAGCCGAAGATCATCAAGACGGTTTGGGGCGGCGGCTATATTTTCGCGGCCGAGCCGGTGCCGGCATGAGGCGATGGCGGGTGCCGTTGTGGCTTGAGCTTTCGGCCGCGATCTTGATTGCGCTCATCGCATCGAACGCGGTGACGTTTGCCGTCGTCGAGGTTCAGCGCGCGCGCGAGATCAAGGCGGAGCGCATGGGCGCGATCGAGGACCGGATCGCGGCGCTGATGAACCTGCTCGGGCGTGTGCCGGAAACGGCGCGGGCGGATTTGTTCAAGGTCGCTTCGGTCCGGCGCGAGCGGGTGTCGATCGGCGCTATTCCGCGTGTGGCGCAAGACGCGGCGCGCGACGAAGAAGCCGAGGCGCGCTTGACGGCGGCGTTGGGGGCTTTGGCGACGGGGGATGTGCGGGTGGCGAAGCGCGGCCTGCCGGAGGTGTTGCCGTTTGCCGCCAAGCGGCGCGGTGGGATCGAGCGGTTGAGCGTGGCGGTGGCGCTGGCGCCCGGCCAATGGCTGAACGCGGAATTCTATTGGCCCGAAGGGGCGAGCTTGTTGCCGGGGTTGTTGCTGTCGGCGGCGGTGGCGTCGTTCGCCTTGCTGATCGTGGCGGTGTGGCTGGCTTATCGGCTGTCGCGGCCGCTGCAACGTTTGGCGGCGGCGTCGAGCGAGATGGCGCACGGGCGGGCCGGGGCGCCGATCCCTGAGAGCGGGCCGTTCGTGCTGCGCACCGCGACGGCGGCCTTCAATACGATGTCGCGGCGATTGATGGCGACGTTGGAGAATCAGCGCGTGCTTTTGGCATCGATCGCGCACGATCTGCGCACGCCGATTACATCGTTGAAGTTGAAGAGCGAGTTTATCGACGACGGCGAGGTGCGGGACGGGATGCGCGCGAGCCTCGACGAGCTGCAGGCGCTGACCGAGGCGGCGCTTGAGGCGGCGCGCTCAGGTGCAGGGGAAGAGGCCGCGCGCGAGGTCGATGTGGCGGCGTTGGTCGAAAGTCTGTGTGCGGATCTTAGCGAATTGGGCGGCGAGGTCGTGTTTGCCGAGGCTGGGCCGGTGACGGCGCTTTGCCGGCCGCACGAGATTAAGCGTGCGGCACGCAATCTGGTCGAGAACGCTTTGAAGTACGGCAAGCAGGCGCGGGTTGCGGTTGCGGTCCAAGACGCCGTCGTTGCGATCACGGTGGATGACGCTGGACCCGGATTGACGGCCGATGAGGCGTCACGCGTGTTCGAACCATTCGTGCGTTTGAATGCGTCCGGCGCCGGAGGCTTGGGTTTGGGGCTGACATTGGCGCGCGCGGTGGCGCGGGGGCACGGTGGGGATGTTGTGCTCGAGAACAGAAGTGAAGGCGGGTTGCGGGCGACGTTGACGCTTAAGCGGACTTCGGCGGCCACGGGATGAATTGCGACGTTCGGCGGACGTAGTCTTCATAGCCTGGTTTTTTGCGCTTCAATTTGCCTTCGATGGTGGGGATGCCGCTCCAGCTCGTGAGCAAATAGGTGATGAGGAGCGGGCCGGGCAGCGACCAGGCACCAAGGCCGGTGTCGGCGGCGATGAGATAGAGGCCCCACCAGACGCAGGCGTCGCCGAAATAATTCGGATGGCGGGTGTAGCGCCAGAGGCCGGTGCTCATCACTCGGTTGGCATTCGCGGCATCGGCGCGAAAGCGCGCGAGCTGCCAGTCGCCGAGGGTTTCAAAGGCGATGCCGATGACGGCGAGAACGGCGCCGAGCCAGGCGAGGGGGCCGAGTTCGGATTGCGGCGAGAGTTGGCCGAGTTGCACCGGCAGGCTGACGATGAATTGCAGCGGTGCCTGCAGCGCGAAGACGAGAAGAAGGGAGGCTTGCGCGAAGCTCCAGCCGCGGGTGCTTTGCGCCTTGCCGAGGATCGAGACATAGCGCCGGTCCGGTCCGTTCTTGCGCCAGCACCAGAGGAGATAAAGGCCGAGGCGCAAGCCCCACAACGCGCAGAGGCTTGCGAGCAGGCCTGCGTGCGGTGAACCCGCTTCGGCGTTCATGTAACTGACGCCGGCGATGACGACGATGCCAAGCGCCCACCAGGCATCGACAAAGCTCACATCCTTGAGCCAAAGGCCGAGCAGCCAAAGGCCCAAGAAGCAGAGCGTTACGATGAGGGCGTTGACGCAGAGGAGGGCGAGCACCGTCATCATCAGGTGGGAATGCGCACCATCACCTCGGTGAAGCCGTGGACGAAGTTCGACTTCACACGCACGGGTTCGCCGACGAGCTCGATGCGGGGAAAGCGTTTCAGGATTTCCTCCCAGACGATTTTCAGCTGCATTTCCGCCACGCGATTGCCCATGCAGCGATGGATGCCGAAGCCGAAGCTTAGGTGGTGGCGCGGGTTGGCGCGGTCGATGATGAATTGGTCGGGATTGTCGATCGCGGTTTCGTCGCGGTTGCCAGAAATGTACCACATGACGACCTTGTCGCCCTTTTTGATCATCTTGCCGCCGATTTCCTTGTCGGCGATGGCGGTGCGGCGCATGTGGGCGAGCGGGGTTTGGAAGCGGATGATTTCCGATACCATCGAGGGGATGAGCGCCGGGTTCGCGCGCAGCTTGTCGTATTCGCGCGGGAACTTGTTCAAGGCGACGACGCCGCCCGACAGCGAATTGCGCGTGGTGTCGTTGCCGCCGACGATGAGCAGCATGAGCGTGCCCAGATAGAGCAAGGGGTCTTTGTACATGTCTTTCGTGGAAGGACCGCGCGCGAGCAGCGAAATGAAATCGAAGCCGGGCTTGTCGGTGTTGACGCGCTCGTTCCACAGTCTTGTGAAATAGGCGAGGCATTCCATTAGGATTTCCTGGCGGCGCGCCATCGGCATGGCGTCGTTGCCGACCGTCTCGGACGAGGTCGTGACGTCGGACCAATAGGGCAGCAGATGGCGGTCTTCGAACGGAAAATCGAATAGCGTGGCCAGCATCTGGGTCGTCAATTCGATCGAGACGCGGTCGACCCAGTTGAAGGTTTCGTTACGCGGCAGGCCGTCCAAGATTTTGCCGGCGCGTTCGCGAATGAGGGGTTCGAGTTCGGCCAGGCGCGCGGGGCTGACGGCGGGGGTGACGGTCTTGCGGTGTTCGTCGTGGATGGGCGGGTCCATGGCGATGAACATCGGCGGGGAGAATTCGCCCGGCGCGTCGCCGATGACGATGTCGCGGTCGGAGGAGAAGGCCGCGTGGCTGGTTTCGACCTGGACGATGTCGTTGAACTTGGTGATCGACCAATAGGGGCCGAAGTCGCTCTCGGCGCAGTGGTGGACCGGGTCGTCGCGGCGGAGCCTGGCGAAATAGTCCCAATGCTCTTGATGTTCGAACAGGTCGCCTTTGCTGACGTCGATCTTCGATAACGGCATGGTCCAAGCGGCGCTGGTGCGCGCGGGCGTGTGGGGTGCGGCCGACATCGTAGTCCTCCCGGGGATCGTGATTGTTGTTATGCGGGGAGGTTAGACGAGCCTGCTGCCAGCCACAACGAGGGTCGTTAACCTGGAATCGCGTCGAAGCGTTTGTCAGGTGTTGGATTTGGGCACTGGCGGTTTCGGTCCCAGCAGGCACAATGGCGGCTGCTTCGCTGCGCCGACGGCAAAGATGCCGAGGCTGTTCAAGGGAGAATGCGCATGACGGTCGAAACAGGTGCCAATGCGGGCGCGGATGAAGGGATGCACGAACTCAAGCGGGTGTTGGGGCCGTGGCAGCTGACGGCGCTTGGCATTGGCGCGATCATCGGCGCGGGTATTTTTGTCATCACCGGCACTGCTGCAGCGCAATATGCGGGGCCTAGCATCGTGCTCTCATTCGTGGTGGCGGCGGTCGGGTGTTTGTTTGCGGGACTTTGCTACGCGGAACTCGCGGCGATGATCCCCCAATCGGGAAGCGCCTACACTTACGCCTATGCCGCGTTCGGGCGTTTTGCCGCTTGGATTATCGGTTGGGACCTGATGCTCGAATACGGCATGGCGGCGGGCGCGGTTTCGGTCGGGTGGGCCGGATATTTCGTGTCGTTCATGAACGGCATTGGATTGCACATGCCCGAAGCGTTGACGTCTGCGCCTGTTGCTGCGGGCGAGCACGGGTTGGTTTTCACAGGAGCGTTGATCAATTTGCCGGCGGTGGCGATTGTCGTGTTCCTGACGACACTGTTGATGGTTGGGATTCGCGAGTCGGCGACCGTCAACAGCCTGATGGTGGTTGTGAAGGTCGGCATTGTCTTGCTCATCATTTTGTTCGGATTGCCGCTGATCCAACTTGAAAACCTGACGCCGTTCATTCCGGAAAATAAGGGAGAGTTCGGTGAGTTCGGTTGGTCGGGCATATTGCGCGCAGCGGGCGTGATCTTTTTCGCGTATATCGGATTCGACAGCGTGTCCGTTGCCGCGCAGGAGGCGCGCAATCCGCAGCGCGATCTGCCCATCGGCATATTGGCATCGTTGGCGATCTGCACCGTGCTTTACATTTTGATGTCGCTGACCATGACCGGTTTGGTTCCCTATAAGGAGCTAGGCGTTGCCAATCCGGTTTCGATTGCCATCGGTGCGGCCCCCTCACTCGGTTGGCTGCTGCCGTGGGTCGATGTAGCGGCCATACTGGGGCTCTCCACCGTTATCCTGGTGTCGCTTTATGGGCAGACGCGCATTCTCTATGCCATGTCCAACGACGGCATGTTGCCCTGGTTCTCGAAGGTCAGTCCGAAGTCGAAGACGCCGGTGATGGCCACGATCATCACCGGTGGGTTTGCCGCTTTCCTGGGCGGCGTGTTTCCCATCGACGTGCTCGGCGAGTTGGTTTCGATCGG
>JAIOQG010000108.1 GCA_021413465.1 Alphaproteobacteria bacterium
GCGTCCGACAGGCGCGCGCGGAGGACGCGTTCGTTGCCGGCGACGACGTTTTTGCCGCCGTCTTTGGTGATCATGTTCGAGATGACGACGAATTTGTTCGAGAGTTTGCCGGTCTTGGGGTCTTTGAGCGCGAAGTATTTTTGGTTCGCGCGCATCGTCGAGATTAGGATTTCCTGCGGCACGTCGAGGAAGGCTTTGTCGAACTGACCGATGAGTGCCACGGGCCATTCGACGAGGCCCGCCACTTCGTCGGCGAGGGTTTCGTCGGCGATGAGTTCGAGGTTCTGGGCGTGGGCGAGTTGTTTCGCCTCGTGTAGGATCGTGGCTTTGCGTTCGGCAGGATCGAGGATCGCGTGGGCGCGCTTTAGTTTCTCGACGTAGTCGTCGAAGCGGCGCACTTCGAATTGCTCGTTGCCGAGGAAGCGGTGGCCGCGGGTTTTGTTGCCGGCTTTGATGCCACCGATTTCGAACGGCACGACTTCACCGTCGAAGGTGCAGACGATCGAGTGCAGCGGGCGCACCCAGGTGAGGTCGCCCGCGCCCCAGCGCTGTTGCTTCGGCCACGGGAAAGTGCGGATGATTTCGGGGACGATTTCGGCGATGACGATGGGCGTCGGGCGACCTTTGCGTTCCGTTATCGCAAGATAGAAATCGCCTTTCGGGTCTTTCTGGATCTTCAATTGCTCTTTCGTCAGGCCGGTCGAGCGCAAGAAACCTTGGATCGCTTGATCGGGCGCTTCGACCTTCGGGCCTTTGCGTTCTTCGCTGACGTCGGATTGGCTTGCGGGCAGGCCTTCGATGACGAGCGCCAGGCGGCGCGGTTGCCTGCATGCGGGCTGGGATTTCTTCGGAGAAGAGTTCGAGGAGGAGTTGGGGCATTTCAGCGTCCCATCCCGCTCATGCCTGCACCGAGCGTCACGCCTTGGGGGCTTTCGACCCAGGCTTGGGCGCATTCCTTCGCCAGCGCGCGGACGCGGCCGATATAGGCTTGGCGTTCGGTCACGCTTATGACGCCGCGGGCGTCGAGCAGGTTGAAGGTGTGGCTGGCGCGGATGCATTGTTCATAAGCGGGCAATACATGGCGCCATTCGGGATGGGCGGCGGAGCGGCCGACTTTGCGCGAGAGCAGCTTTTGGCTTTCGGCTTCGGCGTCCTTGAAATGCTGGAACAGCGCGTCGGTCGTGGCGTGTTCGAAGTTGTAGCCGGATTGTTCGACTTCGTTTTGATGATAGACATCGCCCCAGGTCATGAAGTCCGGCGACTGGCGGTTCATGGTGTTGTAAGCGAGGTCGAAGCCGTTATCGACGCCCTGCACGTACATCGCGAGGCGTTCGAGGCCGTAGGTGAGCTCGGCGGCGACCGGACGGCAATCGATGCCGCCGACCTGTTGGAAGTAGCTGAACTGGGTCTCTTCCATGCCGTCGCACCTAACCTCCCAGCCCAAGCCCCAGGCGCCGAGCGTCGGGGACTCCCAATCGTCTTCGACGAAGCGGATGTCGTGTTCGTCGGAGGAAATGCCGAGCGCCTTGAGCGAGCCCAGATAGAGGTCGAGCACGTCGTCGGGCGACGGCTTCAACATGACCTGAAACTGATAGTAGCGCTGAAAGCGGTTCGGGTTGTCGCCGTAGCGGCCATCCTTGGGGCGGCGGCACGGTTGAACGTAAGCCGCTTTCCACGGTTTGGGACCCAGCGCGCGCAAGGTCGTGGCCGGGTGAAAGGTGCCGGCCCCCATCTCCATGTCGTAGGGCTGCAAGAGAACGCAGCCCCGCTCCGCCCAATAGTGTTGGAGCGTCAGGATGAGGCCTTGGAACGAGCGGTCGGGTTGTGTGGACATTTGTCAGCGCTTTGAAGTGAGCGGCGGAAGCTAGAGAGCGCGCCCGTGAGGGTCAACTCACCGATACGGACAATTCGGCTTGCCGCAGTTCTTTTGCTGACTGGGGGCGACGTAGGTGCCGCAGGTCGCGCACTTGACCATGTCTTCGGACGGAAGGCTTGAGGGCGGGCGTTGTCCGGCGCGGCGCAAGGCGGCTTCGAATTCTTCGCGCAAACGGATGACGCGACCCTTGATCGCGAAATACGCGAGCGCGCCTAAGACGAGGAGCGAGAGGAGCCAGATGAATCCCATCCGCCCTTATAACCCGAAGCGGGACCAGAGCGCACGCTCTTCCACGGCGCCGATTAGACCTTGTGCCCAGTCGCTTGCGGCGGGCGCCTGCGGGCCGCGGCTGGCGAGGGCATCGAGACTGAACCAGGATTTGCGCGGGGTGACGACGCGGAATTCCACTTTGTCCCCGAACTTGGCGCGGCAGATCGAGCGCAAATCGCCGAGGCCGTCGATGAGGCCCATCTCCTTCGCTTTGGCACCGGTCCAGAAGGCGCCGGAGAATAGTTCCTTTTCGTCGCCCTTGAGTTTGCCTTCGCGGCGGGTGCGGACCATCGCCTTGAAGCTTTCGTGCACTTCGACTTGCAGCGCTTCGAGGTGTGCGGCGTCGCGCGGGTTTTCGGGCTTGAAGGGATCGAGCATCGCTTTGTGATCGCCGGCGGTGTGAACGCGGCGCTCGATGCCGATCTTTTCGATCAGCTTGTCGAAGCCGAAGCCGGCGGAGACGACGCCGATCGAACCCACGATCGAATTTTCGTGCGCGTAAATCTCATCGCCGGCGATCGCGAGCATGTAGCCGCCGGACGCGGCAACGTCTTCGGCGAAGGTTAGGACCTTGACGCCGTTTTCCTTGGCGAGCGCGCGAATGCGATCGTGAATGAAGGCGGCTTGCACGGGCGAGCCGCCCGGCGAGTTGATCACCACGGCTGCTGCCGCCACCGTTTTATCGGCGAAGAGTTTGGCGATCAGGTCGACGGATGTGGACAAGGCCAGCCCGCGACGAAAGCCGGTCGACATGCCGATCGCGCCCGATAAGCGCAGAACGCTGACGATCGGCGGTTCGGATCCCGTGATGCGCCGTATGAGACGCTTTGCCCATGCGAATGCCATGCGCCTATGTAGTCAGTGCGTGGGCGTGCCGCAAGACAGCATCGGCTTCGGTGGACGGCGTGGCATCGGCATTGTGAAGGGTGAGGCCCGGAAGCAGGCGCAAGCCGGCGTTCGAGTTCATTCGTGCACGGATTATCACGCGCTTGGCGGTCACGCCCGCTTTAGGCCAGAGCGGAAAGATCTCAACGCCTTTGCCGTTGGGTGCCAACGTTTGTAGCGCCAACAATAATTGCTCCGGTGGCAGGATCGCGGTCACCCAGCCTTTGGGTCTGACCAGCGCGCGTGCAAAGCGCAGCCACTCGACGAGCTCGCGCGCGTGCACCGATGTGGCTTGCGCCTTGTCCGGCGCCGGCGCGCGCGTGCCGCGTTCGATGTCGTGGAACGGCGGGTTGGTGATGACGTGGTGGAAGCCCTGACGCGCGAGCGCGCGCGGACGCTTCAAGACGTCGGCGACGACGACTTCAAACGACGCTGCATGATGGTTGCGTGCGGCGTTGGCTTGCGCGATTTCGGCGACGCCGCGGTCGAGTTCCACGCCCGTCAGGTGAAGCCCTGGGATGCGGGCTGCCAGACACAACGAAGCGACGCCAACGCCCAGGCCGAGTTCGCACACGCTTTGACGCGCGGCAGCGGGAACGGCCGCGGCCAGCATGACCGAATCAAGCCCGGCTCTAAAACCGTTCGCCGGTTGCCAAACGCGGACCAGTCCGCCCAGAAAAGCGTCGTCGGTCAGTCCCGTGCCGCTGAGTGCGGCGTTTGGACGCTGACTAGCGTCTGAGGTTTTGGCCAAGACCTGCATCCGTCAACAATCGACGCGCGCGCTCGACGTCCCGGTCGTCAACCATGAGGCGGCGTTGGACGGCGGAGACGTTGCCGTCCATTACACTCGCATGTTCATCGAGGCCGATGACGGCGATGTTTTCGGCCGACAGCAGGGCCCGAACGTAACTAATGAGCACAATATCGTTGCTGCGCAGGAGTTCGGTCATCTGAATCCTTGTGGACGACGTAGAACCTCACGGAACCGTGGCGCCATACGCCCTTGACCCAAGTTCCCCGCGGTTCCTATTTTCATCATTGTTGCAGTGCGGGCGCAATGCGCGAAAACCGAGGCAAACGCAAAGTGCGGGCAATTCAAAGACTGTCGAAGGGTTCGAACCAGCCTGCGGGCGCGGTAGAGCGTCTCTATCGCTTGGTCGAAGCCGACCTTGCCCACGTCAACGCGCTGATCCTCGAGCGTATGCGCAGCGATGTGCCGCTGATCCCCGAGCTTGCGGGTCATCTGATCAATTCCGGCGGCAAGCGCTTGCGGCCGATGCTGACATTGGCGGCGGCGCAGCTGTGCGGCTATCAGGGGCTCGGCCATATTCGTTTGGCGACGGCGGTCGAGTTCATTCACACGGCAACGCTTTTGCACGACGACGTGGTCGACGAAAGCGACCTCAGGCGCGGCAAGGCGGCGGCGCATGTGATTTGGGGCAACGCGCCCAGCGTGCTCGTCGGCGATTTTCTGTTTTCGCGCGCGTTCCAGTTGATGGTGGAAACGGGCAGCCTGCGCGTGCTGAACATTTTGTCGAACGCGTCCGCCGTAATTGCCGAAGGCGAGGTGATGCAGCTTTCGACGATGCGCAACCTGGGCGTCAGCGAAGAGACCTATCTGAAGATCGTCGCGGCGAAGACGGCGGCGCTGTTTGCGGCGGCGGCGGAATCAGGCGCGGTGGTGGCGCAAGCCGACGGCCTGCGCGAAATGGCGCTGAAGACGTACGGCCATAATCTCGGCATCGCATTTCAACTCGTCGACGATGCGCTCGATTATTCGGGGCGCGAAGCGATGATGGGCAAAGCCGTCGGCGACGATTTCCGCGAAGGCAAGATGACGTTGCCCGTCATTCACGCGCTGGCCAATGCCAGTGCCGAGGAAGTCGATTTTTGGCGGCGCACGATGGCGCAACGGACGCAAACCGATGCCGACCTTACGCATGCGATTCATTTGATCGACAAGCATCAGTCGATCGCCGCGACGCTCACGCGAGCCAAACAATTCACGGAAGAAGCCTGCCGGGGACTCAATGTGTTTCCCGACAGTCCGATGCGGCGCGCTCTGAGCGAGCTCGCAGAATTTTGCGTCAATCGCGCCTATTAGCGTTTGCGGCGGTTGGACGAATACGCGCTGATCGCGAGTAGGGTCGTTACTGCGGCCAGCGCCGCCAAAATGGCGTAGGCCGTCATCGGTTCGGTCATTGGCAGTTCCTCCATTTTTTTTCGGTGCGGCGAATCACGCGGGGGTAGCCGTCGCGTCGCAGTCGCACCGCTTTGACGAATCTATCGATTCGATTCGTCGCGATCCAATAGTTGAAGTGCGAGTGCGAGCGGTCGACCTGCAGTGCAGCGAAACGTGCGCAAAATCAGTTCATGCAAACTATTTGATCAATCGAGAGCGGCGGCGCGTTGGCTCAGCCAAGGCACGAATAAGTTCGCGCCGCTTTCACCCACCAGTGTGGCTGGGCTTGTGCGATCACGGCGGCTGCCGCGACCGCCTCTTCATGCGTCGCGTAAATACCGAAACAGGTGGCGCCGCTTCCGGACATGCGCGCGAGCAAGCAGCCGTCCGTCGCCGTGATGGCTGCTTCGACGCTTGTGATCACCGGTGCCAATATGGTTGCCGGTGCCGCAAGGTCGTTGCTCAAAGCATCGAGCCAGAGCGCGAAGTCATGCGCCGAAGCGCCTTTGAAGGCCTTGGGTTCGAAGGTGCCCGAGCGCGTGCGCAGCGCGGCGAAGACCGGCGCCGTGGCAACGTGGATACCAGGGTTCACCAACAGCAACGCGAACGGCGGTACGTTGGTCAGAGCCTTCAGCTCATCGCCGATGCCCAACATGTAGGCGGGGCGCGCAAAGAGGCATACAGGAACGTCGGCGCCAAGCGTTCGCCCTATGGCATGAAGTTCGTCGATTCCGATCGGCAGAGCCCAGTGCTCGGCGAGCGCGAGAAGGGTTGCCGCGGCATCACTTGAGCCGCCGCCGATGCCGGAGGCGATGGGCAGGTTTTTCTCTAGCGATAGGTCGACGCCGTGCGTTTTGACACCGTGGGCTTCGGCCCACGACACGAGTGCGCGCGCCGCTTTCAGAACCAGATTGCTATCGTCAGCCGTCAAATCCGGCGCGAAGGGCCCCGTGATGCGCAGAGATAGTGTTCGGGCCGGCGCCAGCGTCAGCCAGTCTCCCACGTCGGCGAACACAGCCAGGCTCAGCAGGTCGTGATAGCCGTCCGCGCGCTTGTCGCCGACATGCAAAAACAGATTGAGCTTGGCCGGCGCAAAGCGGCGCAAGACGCCGGTCGAGTTCACTGGCCGCTTTGCGGTGTGCCTGCCTGTGCCGGGACGGGCGGCAGGTCGGTGAGGCCGACTTCGATCTTGCGCTTGATTTTCGGCTCGTCCAACTTTTCGGGCTTCAGCGTCAGTGCGTCTTGCCACTGAAATTTGGCTTCAAGCTTGCGGCCGACCCGCCAATAGGCGTCGCCCAAATGATCGTTGATGGTGGCTTCGCCCGGTTCGATCAGGATCGCTTGCTCGAGGTAGGTTATGGCCGTGCGGTAATCGCCCATGCGGTAGTAGGCCCAGCCCAGACTGTCGATCACGAAGCCGTCTTCGGGTCTCAGCTCGACGGCTTTTTTGAGCATGGCCAGCGCTTCGGGCATGTTCACGTTCTGCTCGACCCAGGTGTAGGCGAGGTAGTTCATGACCAGCGGCTGCTCGGGCTTGAGCTTTAGGGCGTGCTTCAAGTCGGCTTCGGCATCTTTCCAACGCTGCGACCGCTCATAAGAGATGCCGCGCGTGTAGAACAACGTCCAATGGCGCGCTTCAAGTTGAGCGACGACTGCAATCGCCTTCGAGTAGGCATCGACGGCTTGCGCGTATTTTTCTTGCGAGCGCAAGACGTCGCCGATGCTGGCATAAATTTCGATATCGTCGGCATTGCCCTTGAGCGCATCGCGCAGGACCGTCAGCGCTTCTTCCGGTTTTTTTTGCTTCTGCAGATTCTGCGCGATTTGTTGGCGGGCGTTGAGATAGAGCGGCGACGACGAAGGCACGCGGCCGTAGACGTCGATCGCATCATCCAAGCGTTCGGCCGTATCAAGGCGGTCGGCGTACAACGATAACGCGAGCTCGTGCTGCGGTTCGAGCGCGAGCGCGAGCTGCAGATAGAACACCGGCACTTCGAACGAACGTTCGTCGCTGAGGCTGGAGGCGATGCCGTAAAACGTCTCGGCGAGACCCTGTTTTGCGCTTGAGATCACGCGGCCGGGAATGTCGCCTGCGTCGAGCTTGGCGAGAGCGGCTTTCACGATCGGGTTCGAGGGCGCCTTCTTCAAGAACTCGCGATAGACTTCTTTCGCTTTCGGCATCTGGCCGGAGCGCGCAAGGTGCGTCGCGTAGGCCTGAAGGATGCGAAGCGAATCGCCGCCGGAGAGGCGGTTGGCTTCTTCGAAGTGGCCGAGGGCATCCGCGGACTTGCCCGAGAGGTCTTCGATGACGGCCAAATGATATTGAGCGAAGGCGCGAACGCCGTCGGCGGCCGACATCTTGCCGATGACTTCGCTGGCTTTGGCGAAATCACCTTGCGCAAAGGCGGCATAGGCTAGACCAAGCCTCGCACCGATTTCGGCGGCCGCGTTGCCCGCCACTTTCTCGAACTCTTGGTGGGCTTTGGCATAACTGCCGTCGCGCATGGCGCGCACGCCGATTACGAGGTGGGGGATACGTGCGTTCGGCGCGGTCTGAACCAGCGCTTCGGCGTGTTGCGAGGCGCCATCGAGATCGCCTTGCGCAACCTCGCTCATGATGGCGCGTTCGAGCAATTCGGGGTTGCTGGGGTCGAACTTCAGCGCTTTGTCGAAGTACAGCGCCGCCGAATCCGCATCGCGCTCGCTGGCGGCATAACGGCCGGCGAGATAGCTGCCGTAACGGTTGGTGGGCGACGAGCGCTCACCGGAGGTGTCGAGTGTCGAACATTGCGTTAGGCCGAACAGAAGGCCGGTGCTCAACGCACCGATCGCGGCCATAGCTGTGATAACCGATTTAACGCGCACGATCGTTCGACGCTCCTACATGTTCGGGTAGTTCGGGCCGCCCCCACCTTCGGGCGTGACCCAGTTTATGTTCTGCGCGGGGTCTTTGATATCGCAAGTTTTGCAGTGCACGCAGTTCTGCGCATTGATCACAAAGCGCGGATTTCCGCCAGAATTGTCGTAGACGACTTCGTAAACGCCGGCCGGGCAATAGCGTTGGGCCGGCTCCGCGTACTCGGGCAGGTTGCGCGCGATGGGAATCGATGGGTCTTTCAGCTTCAGGTGGATCGGCTGATCTTCTTCGTGGTTCGTGCTCGACAGGAATACCGACGAGAGCTTGTCGAAGCTGACAATGCCGTCGGGCTTGGGATAGGCGATGGGCTTGCAGTCGCGTGCGGGCTTCAATGTGGCGTAATCGGCTTTGCCATGCTTGAGCGTGCCGAAGACGCTGAGACCGAAGAGCTGGTTCGTCCACATGTCGAATGCGCCTACGGGGACACCGAGTAACGTGCCGAGGCGGGACCAAAACGGTTTCACGTTGCGGACGCGTTTCAGGTCTTTGTAGACGTGACTGTGTTCGTACAGATATGCGTAAGCTTTGAGCTCGTCGCCGGAACGGCCGGCCGATAACGCCTCGAACGCCGCTTCGGCTGCCATCATTCCCGTCTTCATCGCATTGTGACTGCCCTTGATACGGGGCAAGTTCACAAAGCCCGCGGAACAACCGATCAAGGCGCCGCCCGGACGATCGATACCAGGCCTTCGCCGAAATGGTACATGAACGAACCGCCGCCGGTGTCGTCCGTCAGCGGCCAGCCCATGGTGTGCACGACGAGCCCGCGCTTGTGTTTTTCGGGCGGCAGCTGCCAGAGTTCCTTCAGGCCGATGCCGAACTTTTGCGGGTCGCAGTTTTCGCCGAGCTTGAAACGCGCCATGAGTTGCTTGGCGAGCGAGCCGCGCACGCCCTCACCGATGAAGGTGTATTTGCCGTGGAGTTCCATGCCGCGCGTGAAGCTCGCTTTCGGCTTGCCGTCCCTCCCGATGCCCATGTCGCCGGTCGCGACGCCTTTAACGCTGCCTTTCTCGTCGTAGAGAACTTCGGCGGCGGCGAAGCCCGGATAGACTTCGACGCCGAGCTCCTCGGCCTGTTTCGCGAGCCAACGGCAGACATTGCCAAGGCTGACGATGTAGTTGCCGTGATTGCTCATCAATGGCGGAAAAAGAAAATTCGGGAAGCGCAGCGAGCCGGACGGACCCAGATAAAGAAACCTGTCGTCCGTGACCGGCGTGTCGATCGGAGCGCCCTTTTCTTTCCAATCGGGGATAAGTTCGTTGAGCGAGATCGGATCGATCACCGCACCCGAAAGAATGTGCGCGCCGACCTCGGAGCCCTTTTCGAGGACGCAGACCGTGATTTCCTTGCCTGCCTCGGCCGCCAGCTGTTTGAGACGAATGGCTGCGGATAGGCCTGCGGGCCCAGCGCCTACGATAACTACGTCGAATTCCATGGTTTCGCGCGGCGTGGGGCTCGTCATTGCGAAGTATCATCCCTGGTTCTTGGTTCGTTGTCCGGCAGACACGGTTGGGTGACCGAGGCTGCTTGTTGTATGAGTGAAACTAGGGGCCGCGACCAGTCGCGGTCAACGCAGGAGGTCGAATCGCTTGGAGCTTGAACCCAACGACGCGCGCGATATGTTGAAGTGGCTCGTCGATGCCGGTGCGGACGAAGCGCTGGTCGATGAGCCCGTCAATCGCTTTGCCGTAGCGGCACAGGCACCTGCCCCGCCTTCCGGCGCGTTTCGCGAAGCTCCGGTGCGTAGTTTTGAGCCCGCGGAAAAGCCAAGCGTCGATCGAGCCGCGCCACGACGGGCCGAACTTCAGGCGCGCGCACCGTCCGCCACGCCGCCTTCGGCTGCGACCACGAGCGCGCGCCAGCTTGCGGCTGCATGCCAGACGTTGGATGAACTTCGCTTGTCGCTGCAGAAGTTCGATGCTTGCGCTTTGAAGGCCACCGCCAAGTCGACCGTGTTTGCAGATGGCGCGGCCGATGCGCCGGTGATGTTGATCGGTGAGGCCCCGGGCCGCGACGAAGACTTGGAAGGCTTGCCGTTCGTGGGACGCAGCGGGCAGTTGCTCGACACGATGTTGCGGTCGATCGGGCTCGACCGGCAGACCAATGCTTACATTACTAACGTCATTTTCTGGCGCCCACCGGGCAATCGGCCGCCAACCTCGGAAGAGGCGGCATTGTGCGCGCCCTTCCTACTGCGGCACATCGAGCTGAAACAACCCAAGGTTTTGGTGCTGCTCGGCGGCACGCCGGTGAAACATATCCTCAACATCGAAGAAGGCATCACGCGCACGCGCGGGCGATGGGCGCGATATAGCGTAAACGGCGTAGAAATTCCCGTGTTGCCGACCTTTCATCCGGCCTATTTGCTGCGTCAGCCCAGCGCCAAGCGGCAGGCCTGGCTGGATTTGCTCAGCTTGAAGTTCAAACTGCGCGAGCTTGGCTGCCTTTAGACCCATCTTGTATGCGACGGTCTGGCCGCCTATGACTTGCCGCCACCCTTGCACATGAGTTTCGGAGTTCCGGCATGACCATCCGCGTGTTGCGCGTCTTCGTCATTGCCGCATCTATCGCGCTTTCGCTTGCCTCCGACGTCAGCTTTGCATCGCCGAACTCGTTCATGCGCGTGCTCAGCGATGAGGACGTGCAGATCTACAAACAAATGTTTGTCGCCGCCGCGAACGGCGATCGCGATCGAGTCATTGCTCTCGCGCCATCGATCAAGAACAAGTCGTTGATGGGGCATGTGGCGGCGAAAGGGTATCTCAGCCCCAAGACGGTCGCCGAATTCGACGATCTAAAAGCGTGGTTGAAAAAATTCAGCGACTATCCGGAAGCCGAGCGCATTCAGACGCTGGCCGAGCGGAAGGATCCCAAGCGCGCCCACGAGCTCAAGGACGCGCCGCGCACGATCATTCGCGGTAATTCCGAAGAAGGCGACGACACCGGTTCGTTCACGAGCGCAGAAGCCGAGGCCGCGACGCGCAAGCTCAAGGGACTGATCGGCGCGGGTAAGGTCGATGCGGCCGCGGCCTATGTCGACAGCGCGGAACTACGCGGCAAGATGCCGGCCGCCGATTACGGACGGTTGGTGCATCAGGTTGCGGCGGGCCAGTATTATCAAGGCGATTCAAAAACGGCGTTTGCCCTTGCCGACCGCGTTGCGAGCCAAGTGCGCGCCAACGTTCCCGAGGCCGATTGGATTGCGGGGTTGTCGGCGTTTCGTCTCAACAAGTTCGATGTCGCCGCCAAGCACTTCGAAGCGATGGCCGAGAACGATGCGGCGACGTCGTGGTTGAAGTCGGCGGCGGCGTTCTGGGCGGCGCGCTGTTTTCTGATTGCGAAGCAGCCTGAAAACGTTTCGCGGATGCTTTTGATCGCGGCCGACAAGCCGCGGACATTTTACGGCTTGGTCGCGCTTCGCCTGTTGGGAAAGAAGCCGCCGTTCAGTTGGAACGAGCCCGAACTCGATCACAAGGGCTTTCAGCGGCTGATCAAGACGCCGGGCATCGCACGCGGCGTGGCGCTCTATCAGGTGGGCGAACTCGAGGCGGCCGAAGGCGCGATCGCGCGGGCGCATGGGCGGCTCAATACCGAACTCGACCGGCCGTTTATCGCGCTGGCGCACGAGTTGGGGTTCGCACATGTGCAATTGCAGGCCGCCTTTTCGGCGAAGTCGCCGGACCTCAAGTCAGCCGCGTATCCGGTGATGAGCGTGAAGCCCAGCGACGGGTGGCAAGTTGATCCGGCGCTTGTGCATGCGATCGTGCGGCAGGAAAGCAAATTCGCCATGCGCGTGACGAGCTCGTCGGACGCGCGCGGGCTTATGCAGCTTCTGCCGTCAACGGCTGCAGGCACGATGAAAGACACAACACTCGACGATCCCGGCGCGAAGGCAAAGCTGTTCGATCCGGCGTTCAATCTCAGCGTCGGACAGCGTTATGTGAAAAAGATGTTCGAATTCGCGCAACCCGACGGCAGCCTGTTTCAAATTATCGTCGCGTATAATGGCGGGCCGGGGAATTTGCAGAAGTGGTTGAAAGAGGTCGACTATAAGGGCGATCCGCTGCTGTTCATCGAGAGCATTCCGTCGCGCGAGACGCGCGGCTATGTCGAGCGCGTGGTGGCGAACTATTGGATCTATCAGGATCGTCTGGGCGAAGAGAAAACGACTCTCGATCAAGTGGCACGCGGCGAATGGCCCGTGCTGTCGTCGATCGATCGCCAGCGCGTGGCGTCTTTGAGATAGGCCCCATGTCAGCCAGCCGCATCGACGAAACCAAGGCTTTCATTCCCATTCGCATCGCCGTGTTGACGGTGTCGGACACGCGCACGCGCGAAAACGACACGTCGGGAGACACGCTGGTCGAACGGTTGACGACGGCCGGCCACGTGCTTGCCGACCGCGCTTTGTTGCGCGACGACGTGGTTTCCATCCGCGAGCAACTCAAGCGCTGGATCGCCGCGCACGACGTGGATGCGATTATTTCGACGGGTGGCACCGGCTTGACCGGGCGCGACGTGACCGTCGAAGCGATGCGGCCGCTGTTCGAGAAAGAGATCGACGGGTTTTCGGCTTTGTTTCACCAGATCTCGTTCGAGAAAGTCGGCACGTCGACGATCCAAAGCCGCGCGTGCGCGGGGTTGGCTGCGGGCACGTTTCTGTTCGCCCTGCCCGGCTCGACCGGCGCGGTGAAGGACGGCTGGGACGGCATTTTGAAATGGCAGCTCGACTCGCGTCACCGGCCCTGCAACTTCGTCGAGATCATGCCGCGGCTGCAGGAACACATTGCGCCGTCGCAGCGTAAGCGCCCCTAGCCGCGCCACTCATACAATATGTCGGGCTCGCCCGCTTCGTTCGACGAACCGTCGCCGAACTCGACGGCACGGAAGCCGCGATGTTCGTAGAACGCGCGCGCCCGGGCATTCATCTGAAAGGCATAGAGGCTGAGTTTTTCGGGGCGCAGCGCTTTGGCTTGGGCGAGAAGTTTCGTGCCGATGCCGCGGCGATAACTGCCCGGCACTAGATAAAGATGATCGATATGCGTGCCGTTCAGGGCCATCATGCCGAGGATGCGCGGGCCTTCGACCGCGACCCAAACTTCGCATTGGGCGAAGACATCGTTGGCGATGAAGGCGCGCGTTTCCTGCACGGTGTGGAGTTTTGCGAGAAAGGGAACGGCATCGGCCTGCGAGGCGATGAAAAGTTCCGCGACCTCGGCGACGTCGGACGTATGCGCTTTTCGGATTTCGACGGTCATGGCGCGAGTATGAGCCCTGGGGCGGCGTTCGTGCAGCGCCAAAGCGGAGGTTCACCAAAATGTTAAATGGGTCAGGCCGCGAAAAGGACTGGATCGATGCCGTTCGTTTTGCTATGAGCGCGCCCATGATGACAGTATTCGCCACGAACCGACGCCGCGCGCACCTTTTCAGGGGCGGGTAGCAACGCGTTCGCACGACGAGTGCCGAATGTCTCAACCCCGCCGGCGACGCGGGGTTTTTTGTTGCCGTCATGTCCCCTGCGTCTTCCGGCTTCGAGCATGGAGGATGCAGATGCAATCCGCGCTGCCTTATATACGCACCAAGCCATCCGAGCTTTCGGCGCGCGTCGAAGACGTTTGCCTGAACGCTTGGCCGGCGCTGCAGGAAATTCACTATGACGGGTGGCTGATCCGTCTTGCGGACGGACATACGCGGCGCACCAATTCGGTGAACTTGCTGCAAGCGGGATCGCGCCCCCTGAGCGAAAAGATTGCGTATTGCGAGGATGTCTATCGCCGACATGGCTTGCCCTCGTGCTTCAGAATTCTTTCGACGCATAAGCGAACCGTCGAAGATTTGCTTGCCGAGCGCGGCTATCGCCAAGCCGACGAAACGCGGACCTTATATATGGACTTCGCGTTGCATCCGCCTGCAAGCGAGGAAACGCATGCGGTCGAACTCGTGCCGCAAGTTCCAAGCGCCGAGTGGCTGTCGGCGCGCATGCGCTTTCAAAACGCGCCGGCGAGCGAGCGCTCGAAAGTCGAGAAAATTCTGCAGCAGCTGGCGATCCCCGCAGTGTTTGCGGCTACGCGAGACGAGAGCGGTGCAATCGTTTCGATCGCGAAGGGGGCCGTGCATGACGGCCTCGCTTGCCTGAACATGGTGGCGAGCGATCCAACAAAATTGAGGCGGGGATATTCGCGGAGTTGCCTATCGGCGATCTTGGGTTGGGCGCGCGAGGAGTTGGGCGCCACGGGCGCTTGTCTGCAAGTCGTGTCGGGGAACATGTCGGCGATCCGGCTTTACGAACGCCTGGGCTTTGCCCGCGAGCTTTATCGCTATCACTACCGCACGCTTCGGATGGCCTGAAATATGTTCTTGTTTTGTTCTTATTTTCTGCTAGCCTTTGCGGATGGGCAAGAACATCGTCGGCTTTGGAACGCGACCGCCCGACGAGGGCGAGTTTGCGGCGCATCCTTTGGGCGTGAAGGGGCGCGGCACGTTCTCCAATGGCAGTGGACGGTTCGAGCGCGAGCATCGCGTCGTGATCGACGACGGTTGGGGAACGCTCGACGAGGAAGTTCCGGCGCTGAAGACAACGGTCGGCATCGATGCCACGCGCACGATCATCGCGCGCAACACGTCGCCCGATATTCCCTTCGACCGCTCGATCAATCCCTATCGCGGCTGCGAGCACGGGTGCGTGTATTGCTTTGCGCGGCCGACGCACGCCTATCTCGGCCTGTCGCCGGGGCAAGATTTCGAGAGCCGGTTGTTTGCGAAGCCGAAGGCGGCGCAATTGCTTGCGAGCGAGTTGCGCAAGCCCGGTTATAACGTGCGATCGATGGCGCTCGGCACGAATACCGATCCTTATCAACCGATCGACGAGCGCTACAAAATCACGCGCGAGATATTGAAGGTTCTGCGCGATTTTCGCCATCCGGTCAGCATCGTGACGAAGTCCAACCGCGTGCTGCGCGATATCGATATCCTCTCTGAGATGGCCGAGTTGGGTTTGGCGCGGGTGGCGCTGTCGGTCACGACGCTCGACCGGAAGCTTGCGCGGGCGATGGAGCCGCGCGCGCCGACGCCGGAACGGCGGATCGAGGCCATTCGAGAATTGGCGAAGGCGGGTATTCCGACGGCCGTGATGCCCGCGCCCATGATTCCAGCACTCAACGATCACGAGCTTGAGGCAATATTGGAGCGGGCGCGCGACGCGGGAGCGACGAATGCGGCCTATGTCATATTGCGCTTGCCGCTCGAGATCAAGGACCTGTTCCGCGAATGGCTCGAGGTGCAGCAACCGGGGCGGGCAGCGCATGTGATGTCGCTCGTGCGTTCGATGCGCGGCGGCAAGGATTACGACGCGGAATGGGGAAAACGCATGAAAGGCGATGGCGTTTATGCCGAACTCATCGCCAAGCGCTTCAAGCTTGCTTGCGAACGGCTGGGGTTGAATAAAAGCTGGCTGCCGCAGCGAGTCGATCTCTTTAAGCCGCCACCCAAAGCGGGCGATCAGATGCAGCTGTTGTGACACTGGAGCCCAATGCCAACATTCACGCGCGAGCGTCAGTTTAAAGGACCGGTTGCGGGGATCGACGAGGCTGGGCGTGGGCCCTTGGCCGGCCCTGTTTTCGCGGCGGCCGTTATTCTGGACGGCTCCAACATCCCAAAGGGGCTCGACGATTCCAAGAAGCTGAGCGCGGCGCAGCGCGAGGTGGCGTTCGATAAGATTATGTCCCAAGCGCTGGCGGTCGGCGTCGGGCGTTGCGATGTCGGGGAAATCGATACGCTGAACATATTGGCGGCCACGATGCTTGCCATGCGGCGGGCGGCGGATGCGCTGTCGTTGACGCCCGTGCATGTGCTGGTCGACGGCAATCGGGCCCCTGCCCTCTTGTACCCGGTCGAGACTTTGGTTGAAGGCGACGGCAAGTCGCTTTCGATCGCCGCGGCGTCAATCGTGGCCAAGGTTTTGCGCGACCGGGTGATGCGCGAGCTCGATCTGCTGCATCCGCACTATCAGTGGGCGAAGAATAAGGGTTACGGCACGCGCGGTCATCTTGCCGCCTTGAACGAGTTCGGGCCGACGCCGCATCACCGCTTGAGCTTTGCGCCTGTGGCGCAGGCGAAATTGCAGTTCGCCGGTTAAGCGCTTAATCCTGTCGATCCGGGACCGCGACGTCTCGAATTGGGGGTTCGATGCTGACGTTGATGGGTGTGGCCGTTGTCGTTGTGGGCTTTGCAATTGGGTTCAATCCGCTTTTGGTGGTGGTCGCAGCCGCTCTAGTGACGGGGCTTGCCGCCGGCATGGCGCCTGACGAGGTGCTGGCCGCGTTCGGCAAAGCGTTCAACGAAAACCGCTTCGTCAGCGTGGCGTGGCTGGTGTTGCCCGCGATCGGCATTTTGGAACGGGCCGGGTTGCAGGAGCGGGCGCGGAGTTTGATCGGCCTCATTCGCGTCGTGACCGTCGGGCGGCTTCTCATTGTATATATGTTGCTGCGCCAGCTGACCGCGGCGGTCGGGTTGATCTCGATTGCGGGACACGCGCAAACCGTCAAGCCGCTTGTGGCGCCGATGGCGGAGGCGGCGGCCGAACTAAAGCACGGCGACATTAGCGACAACGAGCGCGACAAGGTTCGCGCACTGACGGCAGCGACCGACAACATCGCCCTGTTCTTCGGCGAGGACGTTTTTCTGGCCATCGGTTCGATCCTGCTGATGGTCGGTTTCATGCAGCAAAGCGGGATCGAGGTGCAGCCGCTGGCGCTGTCGTTCTGGGCGCTGCCGACGGCGATTGCGGCGTTCTTCGTGCATGGCGCGCGCTTGCTGCTGTTCGACCGGCGCGCGATGAAGACAAAGGCGCCGTCGAAATGATCACGCTGCACCATGTCTATTTACTGGTCGGCGCGTTGTTCGTCGTCTTTGCGGTTTTGAGCGTGCGGGATGCGGCGAACCCGAAGCGTTGGACGACCGGCCTGTTTTGGGCGCTGTTTGCTGCGAGTTTTCTCGGCGGCGATTATTTCGGCGATCTCGGCAACGGCGTCTTGGTGTTGGCGATGGCGCTCATCGCGGGCGGCGGCGGGCTTGGCACGGGCAAGCCCGCGACGACCACGCCGGTCGAGCGACAAGCGAGTGCGCAACGTTGGGGCAACGCGCTATTTGTGCCGGCGTTGGTTATTCCGATCGTCACGCTTGCCGGCACTTTTGCGATCAAGGGTCTTGCCTGGCCGATTGTGATCGATCCGGTCTTGATCAATGGCCTGCCGCTCGGGGATGCGAAACAGGCGACGCTGATTTCGCTCGCGTGCGGGGCGGTGATTGCGGCGTTTCTTGCCGTCGTGTTGTTGCGTCAACCGCTGTCGAGCCCGTTTCAGGAGGGCCGGCGGCTGATGGATGTGATCGGCTGGGCCGCGTTGTTGCCGCAGATGTTGGCGTCGCTCGGCGCGGTGTTTGCGGTCGCGGGGGTCGGCAAGGTCGTCGGCGATATCGCGGCGCAATGGGTGCCGGCCGACAATCTTGCGATCGCTGTCGTCGTTTACTGCGTCGGCATGGCGGCGTTTACGATGATCATGGGTAATGCGTTCGCGGCGTTTCCGGTGCTGACGGCCGGCGTCGGGATTCCGTTTCTCATCCAACGCTTCGGCGGCGAGCCGGCGGCGGTGGCTGCGATCGGCATGTTGTCCGGTTTTTGCGGGACGTTGATGACACCGCTGGCGGCGAATTTTAACATTGTGCCGGCGGCGCTGCTCGAATTGAAGAACCGCAATGGCGTGATCTTGGCGCAGATTCCAACCGCGCTCGTCATGCTCGCGATCAATATCGCGCTGATGTACGCGCTCGCGTTTTGAAAAAGTGGCGCGTTAGGAAGTTGTGCACAGGGTGAATGAGAGTCGTGTCTAGATGTAGTGGGTCGTGGAGTTGAGGATTCAATATCGATTCACGCGTTAACTTTCTGATTCAAAAGACTTATTGACGGCGAGTCACGACTGACTCAAGTTGATCACCGCTAGAGCGGGTTTTGGTTGGGCAAACTTGGGGCCCGCTCTGGGGTTCTTTGATTCTTCGCGTTTACGAACGGCAGACAGGCAGCCACTTGCGGCTCGCCGACGCGCGTTCGTGCGCCTGAAATTTGGGGTGGGTTGGCATGGGCCTGATTACGAAACCGATTACGAATTATCTCGACACGATTCTGCAAGGCGACACGATCGCCAAGATGAACGAGTTGCCGGCGAAGAGCGTCGATCTGATATTCGCCGA
>JAIOQG010000109.1 GCA_021413465.1 Alphaproteobacteria bacterium
ACGAAAACCAAAACCGCACTCCAGGCCATTCGATGATCGCGAAGAGCCCTATCGTCGAAGTCGAACCACTTTCGAGCCTCATGATCGAACCGGCCGTGCGTGCCGCCCTGTTGGAGGATTTCGGTCGCGCCGGCGATCTCACGACCGAAGCCACCGTCAAAGCAGGGACAAAGGCCCACGCGATCATTTCCGCGAGAGAGCCCGGCCGCATCGCCGGCCTCGATTTCGCGCTGAGGGCGTTTCGTTTGCTCGATCACAAGATCATGGTGACGGTCCAAGCGCCCGACGGATCGGATGTCGTGCGCGGCGACATCGTCGCAACCGTCGAAGGTTTGGCCCGCCCCATCCTCACCGCCGAGCGCGTCGCGCTGAACTTCTTGGGTCAACTTTCCGGCGTTGCAACGGCCACAGCCAAACTTGTGAAACTTGTCGAAGGCACAAAAGCGCGCGTCGTTTGCACACGCAAAACGACGCCGGGAATGCGTGCGTTCGAGAAATACGCCGTGCGCTGCGGCGGCGGCCGCAATCATCGCTTCGGCCTCGACGACGGCATCCTCATCAAGGACAACCACATCGTCGCCGCCGGTGGCATCAGGCAGGCGATCCTTGCCGCCCGCGCCCACGCGGGTCACATGGTTCACATCGAGGTCGAAGTCGACAGCTTGAAGCAACTGGAAGAGGCATTGGCACTCAACGCCAACGCCGTCCTGCTCGACAACATGACGCCCGCTCAACTGCGCGAAGCGGTCAAACTAGCGAACGGCCGCGCCATGCTCGAAGCTTCGGGAAACGTCACTGCCGATTCGATCGCTGCCATCGCGGCCACCGGAGTCGACCTGATCTCCTCGGGCGCCATCACCCATTCGTCGAAGTGCTTGGATTTGGGGCTTGATTTCAAGGCCGCCTAGTTGCTCAGCGTTTGACCGCCCTGGCCATAGCGCGCGCGGAAGTCCTTCAAGAACGCATCGAGCGTATCGACCGACGCCACGCGCTTCACCAAGTCTTTGTAGTCGGCGCCGGTGACATCCGACGCTTGCGTCACCATCGCAAAAGCCTTCGCGTCGGGCGATTGCGACATCTTCGGTTCAAAGCGCGTCCGTAACCGTCCGAGCGCCGCCGAATCGCCTGCTAAGGAGTACGCGACGCTCGCTCGCATCAAGTCGGAACGTTCAGTGTCGGTCAGCGGCGCGACGTCTTCATACCGTGTGGCCAGCAGCGCTTCCGCTGCAGCGCCGGCATCCGGCCAGCGTTGCGCGTCCCACAAAATGTCCGCGCGTAAGCGACCGGACTCTGCGCCAGTATCGAGCGCAATGAACTCCAAAGCCTCGTCATACAGTTTCAGATCGGCCAAAGCGCGCGCTTCAATCAGATTGCGTTGCGCGATCAAATCGTCGGGCAGCCGGGTCTGCTTCGTCGAACGAATGAGGCCGAGCGCCTTTTCCGCCTTGCGGTCGAGCAAATAGATCACCGCAAGGCGTGTAGCGACGGAAGCCTTCGCGATGCCTTCCAACCGTTGATCGACCTGATGCTGTAGCAGTTCCGCCGCTTGCGGCAACAGATCGACGGCCACGAGACGATCTGAAAGTTTGCGGATCATTTCGTCGCCTTGCGTCCCGACCGGCGTCAGTTCGCGGAAATCGTAAAACAAGGCCAGCGCTTGCAAGGGCGGCACGTCGTCGACCTTGCCCTGCAAGAAAAGCCCTTCGAAAATCTCGGCCATCTGTGCCGCCGTCGCTCGCGCCTCGTCGGCCTCCGCGAAGTGCCGCACAGCCAAGCGCATCGTGTTCAGCCCGTCGCGGACACGGTGATTGTCGACGTAAAGCTTGCCGAGTTCGGTCAATGTCTTAAGTTCAGTAGTATCGCCGCGCCATTGGAACCGCAACCGCTCAAGCGCCTCGATCGCTTCTACCGGCTTGATCTTTCCGGCTTTCGCTTTCAACAAGGTACCTTCAAGCATTGCGCGCGCCACGGCTGATCTGGACGGCGATGTCGCCAACGCCTGATAGATCGCAATCGCATCGTCCGGTTTGTTCGAGACGACGTCGAGCGCCGCCCGCACCAGCATGATCTCGGCCGTAACATCCGCGGGCAACCCGTCGCGGGGAAGTCCTGCCAACGCCATCGTCGCGCTCGCCGGCTCGTTTTGCTGCAGTGACGCCTGCGCCAACGCAACGCGCGCTCGCCCCTGCCACACCGGCGGATAGCGGTTCAGCACTTTCAGAGAGCTCATAATATTGCTGCGCGCCAGCCGCCAATCGCGAGCGCCCGCGGCGGCAATTCCGCGCCACAATGCGGCGTGCGGATCGTTGGCCAGCGCCTCCGTACTCAAATCGTTCATCGCCTCGCGATAGCGCGCCATCTCGATATTGGCGATCGCTCGAGCAATGCGAAAAGCGGGTGTCGCCTCGGCGGTGTTATCCTCGCGTGCAATATTGGCAAGAACGCCAAGCGCCTCTGCGCCAAACTCTTCGGCAATGAAAAACCGCGCCAGCGACATGCGCGGCGCGCTCATGCCGCCCGGACTCGTCGACGACAAGCGCATGAGTTTGCGCACCGCTTCCGCGCGCGTTTCGGCGATCGGTTTCGACCAAGCGGCAAAGTCGGCAAACGCTCCCGAAGCGCCACCGCTCACGGGAACCGCGTTCCCCGCGGACGTCGCTTGAGCGAACTGTGCGTTCGAGATATTGAGACCCGCCGGTCGTCCAACGACCACATCGCTGCCGTCGATGACGACGGACAAGTCATCTGTCGCCGCCTGCACGGCAAGCCCTTGCTGCGACGCAAGCGCCGCAAACTCCACAAATTGACGCCCGCTGACGAGGCCTCGCGCCGGTGCGAAGCTCAAGGCGGCTGCGATGCGATCCTCGGTTTGCGGATCCTTGATCCAAACAACTTGGCGCACGCCCGGCAGATAGGCGCGCAGCTTCGTCGCCGTTCCAGTCGTTTGCCGCACGAGTTGAATTTGCGACGGCACATCCGGCACCGTACGTCCGATAGCCAGTACCCAACTATTGCCGGCAGCCTGCGCGCTGACGGACATGAAAGCAGGCGCTTCCAAGCGGAAGGCGATAACGCCCGGGCTCACCTCCGTGGGTGTCGACAGCACGCGCGCGGGCGCATTGGGCAACTCGGCAAGCGCCGTCAAATCCATGACCTCGCTGCTCGCGGTGACCACCCAAATGGCAAGCCCACGCCGAAAAACGGTTGCAGCGGGCAGCTTCGCAAAAGGCAACTCAAGCCTAAGCATCGCACCGAAAATCTCGGCCCTCGCCTTTCCGGGTTCGGCTGGCGTCGCCGTCGAGACTGGCGAAAGCGCGGCCTGAAGATCCGATTGCCCGAGGCGCAGAGCCAACGGTAAGGGGTTCGGATCCTCGGCACTTTCTTCTACGACCGCAACTTCTGAGCCCGCAGCATGAACGGCCTCGGCATCGTTGTGTGCCACGGCCGCAGTCGCAGGTGCAGGCGCCGTCGAAAATTCGTGAACGTCCTTTGCCGGTTGCGCACCCTTTCGCAGCGGCATCGCAAACGCAATCGATTCGGCGATCAATTTCGGCGGCGGCGGCACCTCCTCGACCAATTGAGGCGGTATCAGCGACTTCGGTGCATCCGTTAGCGTAACCGGAGTCGCAGCCGCGGCTGCATCCGTTTTCGGTTCGCGCAATTCCAGTGCGATCTGCTTGTCTTGGCTCACATCCCGGAAATCTGCTTCCGCATCGACGTCGAACTGCAGCTGGAGTTTGCCGCCCACAACTTCCGACCGGGCGCCGCGCACCCATGCCGGCGGCGATGTTGAAAAGCGCTTAAGATCGACCTTTGCGGCTTTCGAAAAAGTAACGTTGAGTTTGCCGTCCGAGAGTTTCGCCGTATACTCGACCGAGCCCGGCCAATCGAACTGAAGCCGCGTCGTGCGTTCCCTCTCCGTCACGCGCACCATCAGCCGAGGCTGCTCCGCCGTCGCGTGAGAATCGGGCGCCGCAGGCGGTGCAGGCTCTCCCGCAAACGACGGCGGCAACAAATCAAAGGTAAAGCGCGAACCATAATCCGTCGTCTTGAGACGAACGGGGCCCTTCAACGCCAAACGCAAGCCGCGCCCATCCGGATCTTGGCGCACGAGCGCGACATAGGGCTCGAGTTGCTTGGCAATGGCATCGGTATCCGCGTCGAAAGCGCGGTCGAAGCCGATCACCACAACGCCGTCGCCGACTTGCGCTTTGCCCGAGACTTTTTCGGACCAATCGAATTGCACGCGCGCAAAACCGCCCTGCACGGTCACCGCAATTTTGGCGCCGGGACGCGCTGCGTCCTCGGCCATGGCTGCAAAGGCCAAAGCAAGCGACAACAAGACGACACTGATGAGTAAGCGCAACATCACGGCCGACGCGGATCTCTTCCCGAAACGAAAAATTCTAGCGATCGTGCGGTTAAGCCCGCGTTAAGGATCGCCGCTTGCGAGTTCAGCTGTGCGGAGCGTCCGACGGTGCCTCCACGGCGGCCTGCGGCTGCTCGCTTGCCGGCGCGGGCACCGGCGCACAGGCCGCTGCAACGACCGGCGGCGGCTTCGGCAACGACATCCGTGTCGCGAGCATCACCGTCAAATCTTGTGCCCGTGCCGGATCCATCGCCGCCAAAATAGCGCCGATTTTCGCGGGCTTCATACGCTGCGCCACGTCCAGAGTGACTTTGCGGTCGAGCTTGTTGAAAATTTTGGCCGCGTCGGGCGCTTTCATGTTTTCGTAAGTTTTGACCAGCGACCCAAGTTGCGTCTCTTCGGCGGCATCGCGCTGGGTCAACATCGTGTTGAGTTTGCCCTCAAGGCTCCTCAACTCGCCCAGATGCTCCGACACGCGCTTTTCCGTAGCACCCATCAATTGCTCGCGCAAAGCAAGGTCGCGTTCGCGCGCATCGAGTGCCGCACGCCGCGCGCCGAGATTCTGTAACACCTCTGCCTCACCCTTGGTCTGCGCAGCCATCGGCTCGGCGGCCATCGGCGGTGGCGCTGCCGCGCCCTTCGACTCCACCGTCTCCGTTCCAGGTTTCGCATCGCTTGGCGCTGCCGCGGTCGCTGGCGGCGTGCTCGCCCCTACTTTAGGCGACGCCTCGGGACCCTCCGCCGCGGCAGGCGTCGTCGTCTCCGCCGGTGCGGCCGTCTCCGCACTCGACGCCATGGCACCAACACGCAACGCAAAAAGAACGCCCGCAGCGCCGATCAGCGCAGGAAGCAATCGAACCCGTGACGACATAAATTTCTACTCCCTCAACGCATTCCGCCCAGCGCGCGCATTGCTTCCTGTGCTTGCGCAGACTGCGGCCGAGATACAGGTTGCACGGCCGCCCGCGGACTATCAAATTTTTGCACGCTGCGCTGCCCGGCCTGCAGCAGCAACCCAAGTTCGTCGCCCATGCTGCGCGCACGCTTGATTTTATCGTCCAAGATCTGCCCGGTGGACTCAGCTGCAGTACGTAATCCGCGCACGCCCGTTTCCGCACGTGCGGCCGCAAAATTCAATTCGCGAATCACGTCGGCAAACGCCGTTTGCGACGCGCGCAATCCCTCGAGTTTCCTCTCGAGACGGAAGGCATAGAAGATCGTGGCACCCAACAGTACGATCACGATCCCGTTGATAATCAATGCTGCATCCATTACGGCGCTCCCGCCGGCAGCCGCCGGTCGCTAACTGTGTTTTCAAGCCTCACGGCAACCTGATGACCGACCCGTCCCATGCGGCCCGTCAACAAGCCGACACCGCCGCAGCGCATTTCGATGGGCGCATTGGGACCCACATTCAAAAGCAAAGTCTGCCCCACCTCGAAGTTCATTACGTCGTTCAACGACATCGGCAATTCGTCGAGCACGGCTTCGATGTCGACATTCGTCCGCCACAACTCGGTCGCCAAATGGCTCTCCCAAATCGTGTCGCGTCCGAATTTTTCGCCCATGAACATCTGCAGCAAAAGCTCGCGAATGGGTTCGAGTGTCGCGTACGGCAGCAACAAATCGATGCGCCCGCCGCGGTCCTCCATGTCGACCCGCAATTTCACCAGCACCGCCGCATTCGCCGGCCGCGCGATGGCGGCAAACCGCGGATTGATCTCGATACGATCAAGATCGAATTTCACCTTCGCCACCGGTTCGAATGCCACTTTCAAATCTTCCAGCACGACTTCGAGCATGCGCTGCACGAGACTACGTTCGATCGTCGTATAAGGCCGGCCTTCGACGCGCATCGCGGCCGTGCCGCGGCGCCCGCCCAAAAGCACGTCGACGATGGAATAAATCAAATTTGAATCGACGGTCATCATGCCGTAATTGTCGAGTTCCTCCGCGCGAAACACCGCCAATATGGCTGGCAACGGAATCGAGTTCAGATAATCGCCAAAACGAATCGATGAAATGTTGTCGAGACTGACTTCGACATTGTCCGAGGTGAAGTTGCGCAAACTCGTCGTCATCAAGCGCACCAGGCGGTCGAAGACGATTTCGAGCAGAGGCAGACGCTCATACGATACCAGCGCCGAATTGACGATCGCCTTGATGCCGGTTTTGTCTTGAGCACCGCCGCCGGCGGCATCGAAACCGAGCAAATTGTCGATCTCGTCTTGATTTAGGACGCGCTCGGACGTGCCGGAACCATCGGCCTTGTCGTCCAGCATGTTCGCCCATTCGTCTGCCGCCGCGTCGCCGCCCACAACAGCGTCGCCCGCGGCAGCTTCCGCAGCCGGGGTCTCGCCCACTGCCGCCGGATCTGTCGCTCCAGGCGCCGCTGCGGCTGCCGACGCGTCGCCGCCGGTGGTCGCGTCGTCGACTTCGATATCGTCCGTGCCGTTACTCATATTTGTAGTACCCGTTTACTGAACGATCATTTCGCGAAACAACACGTCTTTCACTTTCACCGGTTCAACCGCCAGATTCACCCGGCGCAGCAGCTCTTCCTTCAATCGGAACGTCGCCGCCGACCCGCTCAAATCTTCAACCCGCAATTCCCGCAAGTAGGTCTGCAACTGATCGACGATGCGCGGCATGAGCGGCTCGACGGCAGCGGTTGCTTCTTCGCCCTCGCCTTCCAGTTCAAGCGAAACCGACAATTTTAGAAACGCGGGCTTGTCGCCGCCCGCGGCCACGTTCACCAGAATGTCGGGAACCTCGAAGAAGACGGGATGATGCTCGGCTGCAGCCGCAGCCTCGCCGTGAGCACCGTGCTCGCCCGCGGCTCCAGCCTCGCCTTCCGCCACCACAGCCTCTTCGCCGCCGGAGAACAGGAAGAAATAAGCACCTCCGCCCACGAGCAACAGCAAGACCACGGGCGCGACGACGAACATGAGCATCTTACGCGACATGAGGCCGGACAGAAAGGCAAACCGCCCCTTCGGCTTCGCTTCCGCGCCGGCTTCGCCCTCGGCGCCGGCCTTCGCCTTGTCTTCGTCCTTCGCGGCGTCTTGGTCTTTGTCCGCGTCTTTTGCTTTTGCCATGCGCTTGAAACCCACCCAATTCGTGTACAGACGGTTTGCAGAATCCGATTGCGGAAAAATGCGCTTGTTCTGGTTAAATTTCGGTTCGTCGCGCGGCAGATTTTGCCGGGCAAACGCGGCCCTTAACGGAAGATTACCCAGCAAAAATCAGCATTTCCGCGCATTTTCGCCTTGGCACGTCCGCTGCTTTGAAACATCGCGACGTCCGGCAAACAAGCCGGCGTCAGCGGAGTGGTGGCCGCAATGGAAAATGCTTTGCTTGTCGGGCTGTCGGCGCAAATGGCGCTGCGCCGGAACATGGAAATTATTTCGAACAATCTGGCGAACGCGTCGACCTCAGGGTTCAAGCGCGAAGCGCCGGTGTTCGAAGAGCTGATGGTGCCCGTCGACAGCGACACGCCCTCGGTCAAGGAAATCTCGTTCGTGCGCGACTGGGGCGTCGTGCGCGACATGACCGAAGGTCCGTTGGAACAGACCGGCGCGCCGCTCGATATCGCGATCGAAGGCAAAGGCTTTCTCATCGTGCGCACGCCGCAGGGCGAGCGCTACACGCGTGACGGTCATCTGAAGCTCGATGCCCAAGGCCGCATCGTCACCTCCGACGGCAATCCGGTCCTTTCGGACGGCGGCGAAATTACGATTCCGCCCGGCGAAAGCAGCATCAAAATCGCCAATGACGGCACCGTTTCGACGTCGCAGGGCACAGCCGGAAAATTTCGCGTCGTCACTTTTGCGGACAGCGCGATGAAGAAAGAAGGCAAGAACCTCTACACCGCCGAGGGCGCCCCCTCGCCCGCCGAAAAAACGCGGGTGATGCAAGGCATGGTCGAACGTTCGAATGTCGAGGCCGTTGTCGAGATGACGAAGATGATCGAAGTGATGCGCGCCTACCAGCATTCGACCGAAACCCTAAACGCAACCGACGACCTGATCCGCCGAGCGACGCAAAAGCTCGGCGAAGTCAAAGTTTGAACTGAAAGGAACGCTGACCCATGAGATCGCTCAGTATCGCATCGTCCGGCATGCTCGCCCAACAACTGAATGTTGAGGTCATTTCGAACAACATCGCCAACATGAACACGACGGGCTTCAAACGTCAGCGCGCCGAGTTCCAAGATCTGCTCTATCAAAACATCGAACGTATGGGCGCCAGCTCGTCCGACCAAAGCACGATCGTTCCCACCGGTATCCAAGTCGGTACCGGCGTCAAAACGGCGTCCGTCTATCGCATCATGCAGCAAGGCAATATGAACGCGACGGAAAATCCCTACGATCTGGCGATCGAAGGTAAGGGGTTCTTCCGCATTCGGATGCCGTCGGGCGATACCGGATACACGCGCGCGGGTGCCTTCGCGGTCAACGCGGAGGGCCAGATCGTCACGTCGGAGGGTTACGCCGTCGAACCGGGCATCAACATTCCCCAAGGTACGACCAGCGTCACGATCAACGCGTCGGGTCAAGTCTATGTGCGGCTCGCGGGCCAGACGACGGACACGCTGACGGGACAACTCGACCTAGCCGTTTTTGCTAACGAAGCAGGTCTCGACGCGCAAGGTTCGAATATTTTCCTTGAGACCGCGGCATCGGGCTCAGCTCAAACCGGCACGCCAGGCTCGACGGGCTTTGGTCAGATCGCGCAAGGCTCGCTTGAAACCTCGAACGTAAACTCGGTTGCCGAGATCACATCGCTGATCACCGCGCAGCGCGCCTACGAAATGAATTCGAAGGTCGTCACCGTGTCCGATGAAATGCTGCAGATGACCTCCCGGTTGTCGCGCTAAAGTAAGGAGTAAAAACAATGCGAAAACTTCTATTCGCGGTATCGCTCGCCCTTTCCGGCGCGGCGCAGGCCGACACCCTTGTCACCGCCGAGACGATCGCAACGCGCATTTCGCAAGCGATCGCCGCGCGTTTGCCGACCGACGGCCGCTATATGGTCACCCTGCCCGATCCGTCCTACCAGCTCGCCTTACCGGCGCCAGCACAAGGCCGTTTCGACATTCCCGCACTGACATTCGACCCGGCCCATCAGAGCTTTCTGGCGACCCTCGCCTACACAGGCCAGAGCGGCGCGACGGAGTATGTCCGCATCGGCGGCAGCGCCTTGGCGGTAATCGACGTGCCCGCACCGGCACGCGACATCGCAGCCGGAGAAATGATCTCCGATGGCGATTTGACGACGATCGAAATTCCAGTCCAGCGTTCAAGCGCGGCTCTGTTGACCTCGAACGCAGGCATCGTCGGACAGTCCGCGCGCCGGGCGCTGCGGGCGCGCACGCCGTTATTCGCCTACGATGTTAAAAAGCCCGTGCTCGTAAAAAAGGGCGAACTCGTCGCCGTGATCTACAGCCTGCCCGGCATCGAATTATCGGCCCAAGGCCAAGCGCAAGCCGACGCCGCAAAAGGCGACACCGTCTCCGTCATCAACACGACATCCCGCCGCACGGTCGAAGCGCGCGTCACCGGCCCCGGCACCGTGTCGGTCGCCGCCCCCGGCAACACTTTGGCGGCCCTGCAATGAATATCAGCGAAGGAAAAAAGAGAATGCGCCCCTCGAAAACAATCATGATCGTCGCGACGGCCCTGTCGCTCGGCGCTTGCTCGACCGTCGATCGCTTGAACGCGGTCGGCCAGGCGCCGGCCCTTACGCCCATCATCGATCCGCGCGACCGCAATGGCGACCGCGTCGTCACCATGCCGATGCCGCACCCTGAAGCCGTTTCCCGTCAACCGAACTCGCTTTGGGCCGCAGGTGCACGCTCGTTCTTTAAGGACCAGCGCGCCACGAAGATCGGCGACATCGTCACCGTCATGATCGACATCTCGGACAAGGCGGAGGTGTCGAACAAAACGTCGCGCAGCCGCAAATCGGGCGAAACCGCAGACATCACGAACCTGCTCGGCCTCGAAGGCGCCGCCGCCGGTCAGCTATTGCCCGACGGCTTCGACCCCTCCGCCGCACTGGGCGTCAGCAGCGACTCCTCGACCGACGGCCAAGGCTCGGTCAACCGCAAGGAAAAAGTCGAACTCACCGTCGCCGCGGTCGTGACGCAAGTTCTGCCGAACGGCAACCTGGTGCTCGAAGGCCATCAAGAAGTGCGCATCAATTTCGAACTGCGCGATCTGTCGGTCTCGGGCATCGTGCGCCCCGAGGACATCAGCGCCGTCAACGAAGTCAAGCACACCCAAATGGCCGAAGCGCGCATCTCTTACGGCGGCCGCGGCATGATCACCGATGTGCAGCAGCCGCGTTACGGCCAGCAGGTCGTCGATATCCTGTTCCCGTTCTGACGCTGGCCACCACCATCGTCACGAATGGCAAAGGCCGGGAGCGCTCCCGGCCTTTCTTTTTTTGTACCACGCGTACCGGCCTAACCCTCGACCGCAAACGTCAATCCCGCGCGCGCCTGCAGACGTTTCATCAACGCCTCGCCCATCGCCGCCGCAGAGGTCCAGCATCCGCCGGGCGTCTGCGCGCGAGAGACGTTGCGCACCAGACAGATCGCGCTTTCGGCGATGATCTTCGATGTCGAACCATAGCCGGGATCCCGGTCGCCCTTGACCGCTGCGCGCAGCGTTCGCCCGTCGGGATACTCGGCGATGTAAAGCAGGTCGTAAAATCCGGCCTCCCGCTCTTGCTTTGTCGGCCCTTCGCCGGGCTTAAGCGGCTTGCCGAATGAAAACCCGGGCGCTTGCGCCGCGCCGGGTGCGCCTGTCATCATCATCTCGTCATAGAGGAAATCCTTGCCCCAGATATGGCCCAGCAAGAAATTCGAACGATGCACCGCTTTGGTGTTGATGCTGGCCATCATGAACGGCGCCACCCACGAACCGGTCACCTTGTCTTCATAGGTCGCGTTGAGATCGGGTTGCACCGGCCCTTTAAATCCCGGCGTCAGCGCGAACGGATCGGCAAGCAGCACGCCCACGGAAGGATCTTTCTGCACCGCTGCCATGGTGGTCATGCCCGATGCCATCGTACCGCCTGACAGCCCGCCATTGATCGCACGCACCCGCCCGCGCACCCGCGGCGCATAGCTGCCGAACCTTTTCTTTGCTTCGCGCTCGACAAAGAAAACACCGAGATCGAACGGCACGGAATCGAAGCCGCACGAAAACACGAGCCGCGCCCCACTCTTCTTCGCGCTCGCCTCGTGCAGCCCCATCATCTTGGCGATCCAATTCGGTTCGCCCGTGAGATCTACATAATCCGTCCCCGCCGCCGCGCAGGCCGCGACCAGCGCATCGCCATAAAGCTGATAAGGCCCAGCCGTCGTCAGCACGACCTTCGCACGCTCCGCCATCGCCTTGAGCGCCGCAGTGTCATTGGCATCGGCAACGATCAGCGCCGTTGTCTTGGGCGCCCCGATCAAATCGCGAATCTCCGCCAGCTTCTCCCCACTGCGCCCGGCCATCGCCCACGTCACGTCGCCGCCGCTTTGAACCAAATACTCCGCGACGAGGCGCCCGGTGTACCCGGTCGCGCCATAAACGACGATATCGAATTCCCGCGCCATGGGTGTCTTTCCTTCTGTGTTTGAATATCTCAAGAGTCCGCGGCGCGCTGGGGATGCACGCCAACAATTGGAAAATGGCCGTAGACGCTACCGGCCATTTTTCCGGGCTTGCGAAACTAACAAGAAAATCAATCGTCGCGATAAACGCGCTCGCGCTTCTCGTGCCGCTCCTGCGCCTCGATACTCAAGGTCGCAATCGGCCGCGCCTCTAGGCGGCGCAAACTGATCGGATCGCCGGACTCTTCGCAGAACCCGTATGTGCCTTCGTCGATGCGCCGCAACGCGGCGTCGATCTTGGAAATGAGTTTCCGCTGCCGGTCGCGCGCGCGCAATTCATTCGCCCGCTCCGCCTCGCTCGACGCGCGATCGCCGAGATCGGCATGCGGCACCGAATCGCTGGCCAAGTTATGCAACGTCTCGCGAGACTCGCGCAGGATCTCTTCTTTCCAGCCTGTAAGACGGCGGCGAAAATATTCGCGCTGCCGTTCGTTCATAAACGGTTCGTCTTCGGTCGGCCGATAGTCAGCTGGAAGCATAACGCCCATGACCCTTGTTCCTCCCCAACGCGACGCAGGCGTCAAAGTGCGCGGACTATATGGTGCGAGCTTGCAGCCAGCAACCGGGGAAAAGCTAAGTTATATGAAAGGTTTATGAGAAACCCAGGCCCCAACTCGGCTTAGTTCGCACCTGCAAAATCGAGCTTGGCCAGTTCGACCTTGGCACGCAACTCGATCTCGTCCATCACCGCCGCAAGTCCGGGATCCATAAAGTCTTCGCGCTCGGCGTTGGTAAGCGTGACCAAGCGCTGCACGCTTGAGCGCGAAATACTGCCCGTGAGCAAGCCGTCGCGGAGTTCGTCCAACACGTCGAGCATGTCCCGCCCGCGGCGCACCGCTTTGGCGCGCCCGCTCCTGGCGTCGGGAAGCTCTTGCAACGCAATCAACGCATTCACCGAAGAAAGTGACGCCACGCCCGAAGCCGCCGAAGACGCGCGCGTCTCCGACATCGATTCAAGCGCAAAGCCGCCCGTCGCAGCACCGGCTGCGCGTCCGCGCACTGCTCGGCTGCCATCGATTGACCGCGGCCCGTCGACTTTCATGAAACGTGTCCCTGTTAATCCGGACTTAAGCATGACGCATCTGAGTTAAGATCGGCTAAAAGCGTCGCCCTCGCACGGCAAATTCTGCCGCTAGAGCGCGCCACGGCCCTGGCGCGCCAAAGCGAAACCTAGCCATTTCAAAGACTTAGACGGCGACATGCGGTGGCACGCCTTTCGCTAAGGAAACGCAGGATATCTACGCCCGAAGAAACCGAGGCTCTCATGCGCCGTATACTGACGATCGCCCTGGCCCTCAGCGTTGCCGCTGTCGCGGCCCCTGCCGTTCAAGCCTATTCGCGCATCAAGGACATCGCCGATGTCGAAGGCGTTCGCGATAACATGTTGGTCGGTTACGGCCTCGTGGTCGGCCTCAACGGCACCGGCGACGGCTTGCGCAATGCACCGGGCACCCAGCAGAGTCTGCAAGCCATGCTGGAGCGCTTGGGCGTCAACACGCGCGGCGCCAACATTTCGAGCGGCAGCGTCGCCGCGGTAATCGTTACCGCGAACCTCCCCCCCTTCGCCACCCAAGGTTCGCGCATCGACATTACGGTCAGCGCGCTGGGCGACGCCAAAAATCTCCAGGGCGGCACATTGCTGGTCACCCCGCTTTTGGCCGCCGACGGCAACATCTACGCCGTCGCGCAAGGACAAATCGCCATCAGCGGCTTCTCGGCCCAAGGCGCCGCCTCGTCGGTAACGCGCGGCGTGCCGACCTCGGGCCGCATTTCGGCCGGCGCCATTGTCGAACGCGAGATCAAATTCGACCTCGCCTCGCTGGGCAATCTGCGTCTGGCGTTGCGCAATCCCGACCTGACCACCGCACGCCGCGTCAGCGACGCCATCAACACTTTTGTCGGCAGCAAGGTTGCAAACTTCACCGATCCCGGCACCATCCGCGTCGGTCTGCCGCAAAACTATCAGGGCAATATGGTGGGCCTGCTCACCGACATCGAACAGCTGCGCGTCGAACCCGATCAACCCGCCAAGGTCGTAATCGACGAGGCGTCCGGCATCATCGTCATGGGCGCCGACGTTCGCGTCTCGTCCGTCGCCATCGCGCAAGGCAGCCTGACGATCCGCATCAGCGAATTCCCGCAGGTCTCCCAGCCCGAACCTTTCAGCGACGGCCAGACCACCGTCGTGCCGCGCACCGAAATCGAAGTCCAGGATTCGGGCGATAAGAAACTGGGCGTGCTGCGCAGCGGCGTCAGCCTGCAGCAACTCGTGAACGGTTTGAACGCCCTCGGCATCGGCCCGCGCGACATGATCGCCATCCTTCAGGCGATCAAGGCCTCCGGCGCTCTGCAAGCCGAAATCGAGGTTATGTAAAATGGAAGCGCTCTCGCTCGACATCGCCAAGACGCAGCTGTCGGTTACCGCGCCCAAGGCGGCGACACCGAACGCGCGCGACGTCGATGCGACGGCGCGCGATTTCGAAGCCGTATTCATCTCTCAGATGTTCGAACAAATGTGGTCCGGCGTGAAAACCGACGGGCCCGGCGGCGGCGGAATGGGCGAAGGCATCTTTCGCTCGATGATGATCCAAGACATCGGCCGCCAGATAGCAGCGCAAGGCGGCATGGGCCTCGCCGACTCCGTCAAACGCGAAATGCTTGCCATGCAAGAGGTCAAAGCAAAATGAGCTTAAGTCTCGCCAAAGCCAACGACCTCATCGCCCTCACGACCAGCCTGGCCGCGCTGACCGAGCAAGACATCGTCACGCTCAAAGGCAAACGCCCCTCGGCCCTCGACCTGCACGACAACGAGCGCGCCACCTTGCTTCTGCTGTTCGGCAAGGCCGCCGCAGAATTCAAAAACGGCGCCGCCTTGGCGCCCCTTCCCGCCGACGTGAAACTGCGTTTGAAAACGGCGAACGAACGCCTCCAAAAAGCGCTGAAGGAACAAAACCGCCTTCTCGTCCGCTTTCGCCACATCACCGAAGGTCTGGTGAAAGCCGTCGTCGACAACGTCGCCGCGCGCGCCGCGCCCCCGGCCTACGCCAAGTCGGGCGCCTTCGCCAAACCGGCCGCCGCGCGCGCGACCGCGATGACGTTCAATCAAGCCATCTAATTCCAGATTGAACCGCGCTCAGCGCCCGCGATAGGCCGCCAACAAACGCTCTGCATTCGTTTGGTTCTTGTTCGCCGGCGCTGGCGCCGTTAGTGCGCCGAACGCACTCTTGATCGCATCCAACGTCGACGACAGGTTGAGCGCCAGGGCTTTCGCTTTCACCTTGTCTGAAATTGCCGCGTCCGTTTTGAGTCCAAGCCCAAAGACGTTGATGTCTTTGGGCTTCGCTCCCGCAAGCGGTGTATCTTTGGTGTTGTCGAGCCTGCCCGGTTGCAAACCCAACCCTGCCAGCGCATCGAACCCACCGCTTCCGCGCACCAGTTCGATGACGCTTCCTTCTTTTGCTTTGATTTGCAGGCCGTCGCCGCCGCCGCGCGTGAGCACCGCTTCGCCTTTCAGCGTCAAGGCCGAGTTGATGCGGTTGACCAGCGAACGCATCGTGTCGCCCGCACCGATCGTGATCTTGCGGGCTTCCCCGCCATTGACTTTGATCTGGAAGAAATCGCCGGCGCGCACGCTCGCAGCCGTCGCGATCAGACGCGTATCGTCGAAGGCGATCGTCCCGCGCGGCAGGCCGAGCTTGTCGAGCACCGAACCGCCGCTCGCATCAACCGTAACCGACCGCGCCGACGTTGCGTCCGAAGCACTCGCATATTGATGCGTCCACACCCGAGCCCCGCTGCCGTCGAGCTTCGTCACGAACGCGTTGGTCGTTGTCGGTGCGGCACCGCCGTTGAGATTGCCGCTGGTCGAACCTGCGAGGTAAATGCCGCCATTGTGAACGGCAAGACCGCTGCCCGCATCCGATCCCGACGTACCCACATAGGAGACGAAACTCGCAACCGCCGTCGAACCGTTGTCGGCAATCTTCATGACAAAGCCGTCGGACCCGCCGCCATGCGGCCCGGCGATCAAGGCCTGACCGCCGGCGTTCAGCGCCGCGTTAGTGGTCGCGCCGCCCACATAGACCGCGCCTGCTTCGACCGCAACCGCCGCCACATGACCTTGCCCAAGTGTACCCAAAGACACTTCCCAAACCGCGGCGGACGTGCCGTCGCCAGGCAAAAATTTGCGAACTTTGCCCACGCCGTTTTCGACCGAACTCAAGATGACGTTGCCGTCGCCGTCGACCGCGACCGCCGACGCCGTATCCGTGCCCGTGCCGCCGAACTGGCGCACATAGTCCAAGCTGCCCGCAGAAGTCAGCTTCATGAGATAGGCGTCGCTGCCGCCCGCCTGCACAATGCCCGAGGCCATGGCCCCGTTCGTTTGACCGGCAACATAAAGCGCACCGTCCGCGCCGAATGCCAGCGCATTAGCTTGATCGTCGGACACCGGCGCAATCTGGCGCGTAAAAATCTCGCGCCCGTCCGCATCGAATTTTGTAACGAAACTGTCGTTGCCGCCGCCAATCGCCGTCGACGACAAGCGGTCGACGACCTTGCCTGCGATCGCGACATTACCGTTCGCGTCCGTCGCCAGTGCGAGCCCGGTCGCGCGATCGGACGATCCCAGCAAGCGACTCCAAATCAACTGACCCGCCGCATCGTATTTGCGCAAATAGGCGTCTTGCTCGCCTTGCACGATGGCCGCACCCATATCGCCGGTCGCGGTGCCGACGACAAACACATTGCCGTTGACGTCGGTCGCGGTCGCCTTCACATCCGCGACACCCGTTGCGGGTGCAATCTTCTGCGTGAAGTTGGAAGCTACGCTTGTGCCTTCATCGGTAAGTTTGAGCAATTGCCCGGTTTGCGTTGCACCCGTACCGCTGACGCCTGCCACATAAACGGCCGGCGACGTGCTCGCGGCCGACAAGCTCACGCGCTCCGACAGAGTGGTCTGCACGCCAATGCCATATTTCTTCGGATCGGTTGCCGTCTTGCCGTCGAATATTGTGCGCGTGAACCGCGTGCTGTTTCCGGCGGCCTGCATCTGCGTATTCATATAGGCAACGACATTGTCGAGAGACAGATCGCCGGAGATCTCCGACAGATCCATCACAACGCTCGACGTCACGCCGCCTTTGACCACTGACGCCGTGAAAACCTCGCTGCCGCTCAAGCCGCCGATGACGTTCGTGGAAGCACCGGAAACGACCGACGGACCCGAATACAGCGTCGGCGGCCGCGGCACTTTGAAACCGCTTTCGACCCGCGACGTGCGCTCGCCGAACAGCAACGTCAGCTCTTCGAACTTGGCGCTCGAAACGTAGGACTTGACCTCAGCCAGGCCTGCGGTGAAACGCCGGTTGAGGCCCACCAACTCGGCGGCCGAGGTCTTATCGTCGCCGGCATGCTCGGCCAATGCCTGCATTCGGGACAACCCCTTGTACAGCGCAAACAATTTCTTGTGGTCTTGCTCGACCCCGGTCTTGTTGAAGGCGCTGTCGCCGATATCGACGAACGATGTTGTCGTCAACGCATCGCGCAGCTTGGCACCGGGCGTCGTGTCGCCGGTTTTGACGGTCCACGGCGCAAACGCCGTTGCAACGGCGGCACTTCGGCTCTGCTGCGTCGGACGGGCCGCGGTGGAACTTGCACCACGCAATTGCGACTGCGCGCGATAATAGTCGCCCAGCGCCGAAAAATCGAAGCTCGAAGACGACTGCCGGGACGATGGGCCGAAGATACCGCTCATAAGAGCGAGATAATCGCCCGGCGCGGGTTAACGGGGGCCTAGCGCCCTGCGGTCTTTAAGGTTTTTTCAACGCTTTGTTGCGGAAGTCTTAACGCCGCAAACGACAGCTCTCCGCCGCGGTTGAGCGTCAGCAACACCACTCCACGTCCAGCGGCGCGCATCGCTGCGACTTTTGCATTCAGCTGCTGTTGCGAACCCACGGGCTCCCGCCCGGCTTCGACGATGATGTCACCCTGCGCGATGCCGTTCTCCGCTGCCGCCAACCCCGGAAACACGGACGTCACGGCTACACCCTCAACACCCGGCGGTATGCGATGCTTTAGACGCATGTCCGCAGTCAGCGGGGACACGTTAAAGCCGAGACCACCCACACCCGCCGGGCGGCTGCCATTGCCGGTCGCAGACGAAGCCGCCGACGCGACGGCCCCTTCCTGCCGCCGCGCAACACGCACCATGCCGCTCATCAAGCGGCCCTTGCGCATCACCTGCAAATTCAAGACCCTGCCCGACTGCGCCTCGACGACGATCTGTTGCATGACCCGCGAATCGACGACATCTTTGCCATCGATGCGCAGCACCACATCGCCGGGCTCGAGCCCCGCTTTGACCGCGGGGCCCTGCGCCGTCACATGCGTTATGAGCGCCCCGCGCGCATCCGAAAGCGACAAACCCTCCGCTAAATCATCCGTCAAATCCTGAACATTCGCGCCGATCCAACCCCGCCGCACTTGCCCGAATTGGCGCAACTGCGCGACGATCGTCTTTGCCGTGTTGGAGGGAATCGCAAAGCCGATGCCGATCGACCCGCCCGACGGCGACATCAACGACGAATTCAGCCCCACGACATGCCCTTCCATATCGAACAAGGGCCCGCCGGAATTGCCGCGATTGATTGCCGCGTCGGTCTGGATGAAATTGTCGTAGAGCTCGGCGTCGAGCTGTCGATTACGCGCGCTGATAATGCCCGCCGTCACACTGCCGCCCAGACCGAAAGGATTGCCGATCGCGAGCACCCAATCGCCGGCCTTGGCCTCGTCGGAGTTTCCGAACGAAACCGCCGCCAGCGGCTTTCGGGGCCTAACGCGCAGAAGCGCAATGTCGGTCTTGGCATCCCGCCCGGCAATGACCGCCGAAAGCCGGCTGCCGTCCTGAAACCCGACGTAAATCTCTTGCGCGCCCTCGACGACATGATTGTTGGTGACGATTAGACCCGACGCTTCGATAACGAAGCCCGAACCGAGCGAGCGCGCGCGCTTAGTTCCGATATCGCCCACGGCACGGCTTTCCGGCGCACCGGCGCCGGTGGACGTGGGTTGGCGTGCCACATCCTCATCGCGCGCCGAAGCGCTAACCGTGCGATCCGTCGCGATATTGACGACGGCCGGCGACAAGCGTTCGACTAAGCCTGAAAACCCGTCCGGCGTCGGCCGCGCCAACGCCGCCGGCATGTACAACAAACACCAAACCGCCGCCGCAGCAGCCGCAAATCTCGACAAGTCCGCCCCCTCAAGCGGGCGCCAAAAACGAAGCGGCGCCGACCGTTAGATCAGCGCCGCACAGGGTAAAGAATAAGTTTACGCGCTGACTCAGCGCCTGCCCGATTGCCCGTTTTGGAAGTAACGGAAGAACGGACTGTTGGGCGACAGCACCATCGTCGTGTTCTGTCCGTTCATGGACTCCTCGTACGCCTGCAGCGACCGGTAGAACGCAAAGAACTCCGCGTCGCGGCCATAGGCCTCGCCCAAGATACGATTTCGCTCGCCCTCGCCTTCGCCGCGCAGAATATCGGACTTTCGCGTCGCCTCGGCGTTGATCACCGTGACCTCTTTGTCGGCCAAACTTCGGACGCGTTGCGCTTCCTCGCCGCCTTCCGCGCGCGTTTGCGAGGCTTTTTGTTGCCGTTCGGTCTTCATCCGTTCGTAAACGGCCGACAAGTTTGCTTCCGGCAAGTCGGACCGGCGGATACGCACATCGACGATTTCAATCCCCATGGCGCGCGCTTCGACCGCCACCGCGTCGCGAATCGCACGCATCAGCTGACTGCGCTCGCCGGACAACAGCGAATTGAAATTCTGCTCGCCCAGCACCCGCCGCAAGTTCGAGTTCAAGATCGGCATCAAGCGCAACCGCGCGCTCTCTTCGTCCCGGACCGACTGATAGAACTTCAGCGGATCGGAAATTCTGAACCGTGCGAAAGCATCCACGACAATATTCTTGACGTCCTTGGTGATGACGACGCTGGGCTCGGCATCGAGGTCCAAGATGCGCTTATTGAAGAAAATGACCGACTGGAAGAAGGGCACTTTCATCGCCAAGCCCGGGTCTTTGATGACGCGAACCGGACTTCCCAATTGCACCACCATCGCTTGTTCGCGTTGGTCGACGATGAAAAACGAGTTGAAGCCGGCGAAGACGGCAAGCGCGACGACGACGCCGACAAGTGCGAGAATGTTTCTCATTACGGTGTCCCTCCCGGCGTGGCCGAAGTCCTCGGCGCGACATCGCTCTGGTTCCGCCGCAGTTCGGGCAGCGGCAAATACGGCTGCACGCCCGACGACGCGTTGCCGTCGATGATGATTTTGTTCGAACGGCTAAGGATGCGCTGCATCGTCTCGACATAGAGCCGCTCGCGCGTCACCAGCGGCGAAGCGCGATACTGCTCGTAAATCGTCAGAAAGCGCTGGGATTCGCCTTGCGCCAGCGTGACCGCCTGTTGTTTGAACGCCTCGGCGTCCTGCACGATCTTGGACGCATCGCCGCGCGCCTTCGGCACGATCGAATTCGCATAGGTTTGCGCTTCGTTGATGCTGCGATCCCTATCCGAGGTCGACGCCTGTTGATCGTTGAACGCGTCGACGACCGGCCCGGGCGGTTTCGTGTCCTGCAACGCGACCGCGAGAATCGTGACGCCGGCCTTGTAGGTGTCGAGCACGCCCTGCATCGTCTCGCGCACTTGCTCTTGGATGCGCGCCCGGTCGCTCGTCAATATCAGATCGACTTTGCTCTGGCCCACCGCCTCGCGCATCGCGCTGTCGGCAACGGCCCTGATCGTCGTTTCAACACCGTCGACTTGAAAGAAGTAATCCTTCGCGTTCGTAATCTGCCAGCTGATGGTGAACTGGACGTGCATAATGTTCGCATCGCCGGTCAGCATCAGACTATCCGGCGTCAAATCCGCCGTCTGCGCCGCACGGCCGTCGGCATCCGCACGAAAGCCGATATTGATCTGATTGCGCGCGCCGACATTGGCGCGCAGCACCTGTTCGATCGGCTGGGGAAAGCGCAAATGAAAGCCCGATCCGATCGTGTCGGCATACTGACCGAAACGCAGAACGATCCCCTGCTCGGCCGGCGCGATAATTTGCACGCCCGTCCAAGCCCAAGCCATCAAGAACACGCCGCCCGCCAACGCCACGACGACCGCCGCCGGCGATTGATTGGGAAACGCGTTTTTCAGCCACTCGCGGGCGCGCTTGAACAATTCGTCGAGGTCCGGCGGTCTGATATTGGGACCTTGTCCGCGTCCGCCGCCGCCGCCGTTTGAGGGTCCTTGCCCCCACGGTCCGCGACCGCCGCCGCCGGGAGTCCAGCCGCCGCCGCCACCCTTATTGTCGTTCCACGGCATCTTCGTCCTCTCTCATTGAACTCTTTGGGATGGGCAACCGGCGCGCGGAAGGCACCTGGATCGGGCCTGACGACCCGGGTTACATCCAAAGAGAATCACTCGACACAAGCCACAATGGATGTACCGGCATGGCCGGTTTATAAGTCCCTAAAGCCTGCGGGCGCAACGCGAACCGGAGCTTTGTCGGTTCGACGCGCGTCCGTTGTGCTATGTGGAGCGCCCGCAAATCCCGTCAAGGGCCAAAACGCTAGAGTTTTCCTGATGCAAAGCCTCTCCAAAGAAGACGTTTTGACGGCCCTCAGCCGCGTCGTCGATCCCGACAAAAATAAGGACGTTGTGGCGCTCGGGCTCATTCAAGGTCTCGCCGTCAAAGACGGTCACGTCAGCTTCGCGCTCGAAGTGGCACCCGAGGAAGGCCACGGTAAAGAACCGCTCCGTCTTGCTTGTGAAAAGGCCGTTCTGGCCCTAATTGGCGCCCGCTCCGTCACGGCGGTTTTGACCGCTCATCGCGCCGGCGCAAGACCTGCCGCGCACGCGCATGCCGACGCCAAGCCCCGCGCCGGTGCCGCCGAGCGCCAGGGCCCCGAGGGCGTAAAAGCCGTCGTCGCCGTCGCCAGCGGCAAGGGCGGCGTCGGGAAGTCGACCGTTGCCGTCAATCTCGCCATCGCCCTCGCCCGCATGGGCCGCCGCACCGGGCTTTTGGACGCCGACATTTACGGCCCTTCGGTACCGCGCATGCTGGGCCTCACGGGCAAGCCGACATCGAAGGACGGCAAAAAGCTCGAACCGATGCAGGCCTGGGGCATCAAGGCGATCTCGATCGGTTCGCTCATCGACGAAGATCAACCGATGATCTGGCGCGGGCCGATGGTGATGACGGCCCTGACGCAGCTCATCTACGACGTCGTCTGGGCGCCGCTCGACGTGCTGATCGTCGACATGCCGCCGGGCACGGGAGATGCGCAACTGACCCTGGCGCAACGCGTGCCGCTGGCCGGCGCCGTGATCGTATCGACACCGCAAGACATCGCCTTGATCGACGCCCGCAAGGGCCTTGCGATGTTCAAGAAAACGCACGTGCCCGTCTTCGGCATCGTCGAAAACATGAGCACTTACATCTGCCCGAATTGCGGCCACGAAGCCCACATCTTCGGCCACGGCGGCGCGCGCGAAACGGCGGCCAAACTCGGTTGCGACTTTCTCGGCGAAATTCCGCTGCACATCGCCATTCGCGAAACCTCCGACGGCGGCACACCGATCGCAGCCCGCGACCCCGACAGTCCGCAAGCCCGCGCCTTCATGGCGTTGGCCGAGCGCATCGCCGCCAAGCTCGACGCCGGCGACACCCGCCACGCCCCGCGCATCACCATGGACTAAGCGCAAAAGAAAAGGGCCGGCGCGACGGCCGGCCCCTCATGCCTTCGTCAATCGTCAGTTCACGGACGACCCTTCTGCAGCGTTGCCGTCACTTTCGTGCCGTCCGGCAGGGCAACGTCCCAGCTGTCGCCGACATTCTTGGCGCCGGGGAACGGCAGACAAACGGGCGCAGTGCCGGCGGGCGGCGCGGGCTCGGTCTGCGTGATGCACACTTTGCCGCCGTCCAATTTCCACGTGTTCTTCGTTTCTTTGCCGTCGGCGGTCTTGCGCGTGAGGGTGCCGTCGGCATTGTAATACGAGCGGCCGACTTCCTTGCCGTCGGCGCCTTTCGCCACAACCGTATTGCCATAGCGGCTTGCCATCGGATCATCCGCGGCCATCGCCAGCGTTGCACTGAAGGCCGCAATCGCGACCGCTGCAAAAATACGTTTCATGACTGTCGTTCCTATTCTTGAATGAGGTTCAAAAAGCAAAGTCCGCGAACCGGACCGCGCGGGTTTAGGCGCAGACACGGCGTGTGTGCAAGCGTACACACGCCTCAGGATTGCTGCAGCGCATTAAGTTTCCGAAAGGTGGAACCACGACAGCCGCTCTTCCGGGAACGCCAGTCCCTGCGGAGGAAAATCCTGCGGCATATCGAACGCGCCGACATGGAAATGAATCTCGCTCGGCCAGCGCTCGCCTTCATAGGTCAGCGTCGATCCGCACGCCGCGCAAAATCCGCGCCGCACGCCTTTCGACGACGCAAAGGTCGCCAAACTGCCCTTCGTGAACGCGACGCGCTCGCGTTCGAACCCCGCGAATGCCGACACCGGCGCGCCGGTATGCTTGCGGCAAGAATGACAGTGGCAGTAAGCGGTCCACTTCGCCTCGCCGCGCGCTTCGAAGCGCACAGCGCCGCACAAACAACCGCCCGCGTGAACCGCCGCCGCCGTCATGCCGAAAAATTCAGCTTCAAACCGGGACGCGGCCACTCCGTCGCCAGCAGCTTGCCCGTGGCCGAACAACATATGTAAGCCGTCTTCATGTCCTTGCCGCCGAAACAAATATTGGTGACCAGCGGATCTGGAAACGGCGTTTGTTCATAGCTGCCGTCGCCGGCAATCGACGTGATGCAGCCTCCGGTCAGCACGATCGTCGCCACGCAAACGCGTCCGTTCGCTTCGACCGCCAAAGAGTCGAACAACTGCAGATCCGGCAAACCGCAAACGCAAGTGCCTTGCAGGAATCCCGTTGGCGGCGCCAATTCGCCCGGCGCGACGATGTCGAATTTCTGCAGCCGCCCCGCCATCGTTTGCGCGACGTAAAGCGTCTTCTCGTCCGGCGACAGGCCGCAACCGTTCGGCATGTCGATCGGAAACACGACCTCCTTCACTTTCTTGCCGTCGGGCGTTGCATAGTAGACCGCGCCGCGATCGTGCAGGCGGCCGTAACCTTTGCCGAGATCGGTGAAATAGAAACCGCCGTGCTTATCGAACACGAGATCGTTCGGACCGTTCAACCGCAACCCGTCGCACTTGTCGTAAAGCCGGTCGACTTTGCCCGTCTTCAGATCGACGCGCTCGATGCGTCCCGTCGTGTAGTCGTGCGGCCTGTCGCCTGGAAACAACATATCGCCCGGCAGATGATGCCACTCGAAGCCGCCATTGTTCGTGACATAGACCGCGCCATCGGGCCCAAGCGCCGCCCCGTTCGGTCCGCCGCCGAGCGTCGCGATCACTTCGCTCTTGCCGCCGCCCCACACTCGCGTCAGCGTTCCACGCGCGATCTCGACCAAGATCACGCTGCCGTCGGCCATCGCGATCGGGCCTTCGGGAAATTTCAAACCGGATGCGATTTCACGAACGGTCATTGGCGCTTCCTCATTATTTTCGATCCAAGATCTGGAAACTGTACCCGATTGGACGCTCCGGCGAAGCGGAATGTGCGGCGGCAATCGTCGTCAGCCAATCTTCGGGCGCAAACGGCGGAAAATAAGTGTCGCCCTCGGAATCGGCCTCGACCCGCGTCAGATAAATGCGCCGCGCCCATGGCAACGCCGCGCGATAAAGCTCGGCACCGCCAATGACCATGATCTCCTCGGGCGCCTCGCCCCAAGCGATGTCGAGCGCAAGATCAATGGTCGCCGCAACCGCCGCACCGTCGGCGCGATAACCCGGATTGCGCGTGACGACGATATTCGTGCGCTCGGGCAACGGCCGCTTAGGCAAACTCTCCCATGTCTTGCGCCCCATGATGCAAGGCTTGCCCAGCGTGCGTGCTTTGAACCACTTCATGTCTTCGGGAATGCGCCACGGCAGCGTGCCGTCCTTACCGATGACCCCGTTGCGCGCGACGGCAACCACAAGAGCGATAACGGGCGCGCTCATCGCGTGTGCGCCAACCGCGTTAGCGCCTCGCCCGTCAAGCGAAAGCCGGTCCACCCGTCGAGCGCGACGGCGCCGAGCGATTTGTAGAAATCGATCGACGGCGCGTTCCAGTCGAGCACCGACCAGTCGAGCCGCGCGCAACCCTCTTTGACCGCACGCGCGGCCAACTGCGCCAGTAACGCCTTGCCCAAGCCCTTGCCGCGAAACGCCGGCCGCACGAACAGATCTTCGAGATAAATCCCGTGCCGCCCGCGAAAGGTGGAAAAGTTGTAGAACCACAAAGCAAAGCCCGCCGGCGCACCGTCCCATTCCGCGATATCGCAGAACACGCGCGGCTGCGGCGCAAACAGCGCGCGCTCCAGATCGCCCGCCGTAGCACTCACCTCGTCGGCCAGTTTTTCATACGCGGCAAGCTCGCGAACGAAGTCGAAAACCAAAGCGCAATCGGCCGCCGCCGCCGCACGGATGCGAAGGCCAACGCTCAAACCGCCACCGGCGCGGCGATATGCGGATGCGCCTGATACCCCTCAAGCCGGAAGTCGTCGAACTTAAAGCCGAAAATGTCTTTGACGGTCGGATCGATATGCATGCGCGGCAAGGCATACGGCGCCCGCGTCAGTTGCAACTCGGCCTGCTCGATATGGTTGGAATACAAATGCGCATCGCCGAACGAATGGATGAACTCGCCGGGCTTCAGCCCCGTCACCTGCGCCACCATCATCAGCAGCAACGCATAGGACGCGATGTTAAACGGTACGCCCAAGAAAATATCCGCCGAACGCTGATAGAGCTGGCACGATATCCGCCCCTCCGCGACATAGAACTGGAAAAGACAATGGCACGGCGGCAACGCCATGCGATCGACGTCCGAAGGGTTCCACGCCGTTACGATTAAGCGCCGCGAATCCGGATTGCGCTTGATCTGCTCGATCAATTTCGCGATCTGATCGATCGTGCCGCCGTCGCGCGCCGGCCACGACCGCCACTGCGCACCATAGACCGGGCCCAAATCGCCGTTCTGGTCCGCCCATTCGTCCCAGATGCGCACGCCGTTGTCCTGCAGATAGCGCACATTCGTGTCGCCCTTCAAAAACCACAGCAGCTCATGCACGATCGACTTCAGATGTAATTTCTTCGTCGTCAGCATGGGGAACCCGTTGCTGAGGTCGAAGCGCATCTGATAACCGAACACCGACAGCGTGCCCGTCCCCGTGCGGTCGTGTTTCTTCACGCCGCGACGCAGAACATGGTCCATCAACTCGTGATACTGGCGCATCGGCTTCGAGATCCTGAATCGGGCGTCAATCTTACTGTTTCCCCAGGTCCGGCAGAAGTGGCGGAATTCCGCACTCCCCAACTCCTTCTGTTTTTAACCCGAAGCGCCTATATAGAAGGTGCCGGTTCGCCGGCTATGGCGATAAACGCGCGTGTAATAAACGGCTCGGACCCGGGGGCGGTACCCGGCGCCTACACCATCTGCGCAGGCAAACCCTGCTCAGACCATGGGGGCGAAATAGGATCGACGAACGCGTAAAGACGTTGCTTTTGCTCGGCAAGGCTCACCGTTATCGGGCTGTCTGTACAGGTGCCAACGACAATGAAATGGCCCTCGCTGCCTAATAGGTAAGCGCGGCCCGGGGGGCGCCGGGCAACAGAAGCCCCCCACCTATCTCTCAATTCGCGACGCCGCTTGCCGGTACGCCGTGACCCAGCTGGGCCTCCAGACCGCGCACGAGAGTTCGATATTTCTGAATCTTCTTACGCGTCGGCGCGCTAACGGTCTCGTAAAGCGCTCGATACCTCTCCGCGCACATCGTCTTCCGGCACAACCCCTTCGGCTCGGTGACCTTAAGCGCCTTACACGTGGTCTGACCGGCCTCCACGTTCAGCATGCACTTGAATTGGCTGAGATACGTGTCGGCGGCTTTCAGCCGTCCTTTTCGAAGAGCAACATAGCTCTTGAAGAAATACACCTCATAAACCGGCGGCGCTTTGATGATGTTATACGTCAGCAACCGGTCGGTGAGCGGCTCGAGCGCCTGGTGGTCCGCTTTGCCGTAAAGCACTTCGGCCTGCTTCAAGTCCCGCAAGGCTTTCGCATTGTCGTTCTTCACCGGCCGCCCGGCAGCGGTCGCGCCGACCGAGGCGACGACGCCAAGAACGGCGACGAGCATCCACACGCGAACGCTTGCCACAGCGGTGGCCCCCTTAAAAGTTCGAACGCAAACTATCTCAAACCGGCTACGGCGTCCGCCGGAAAAAATAAGTCAGCCCCGCCGTCACAATCACGAGCGCCCCGCCGATGGTGAGCGTCAGCGGTGCCCCGATCTGGTGCGACACCCAACCCGAGATCAAGGCGCTGATGGGCATCATGCCGATGAACGACATCACATAATAGGCCATCACGCGCCCGCGCATGGCATCCGCAATCGATCCTTGGATGAGCGTGTTGGTCGCAATTCCCATCGCCATCATGCCGAAGCCTGCCGGCACCAACAGCAACAAGGACAACCACAAAACCGTCGATTGCGAAAACGCCATGAGCGACGCCCCGAAAAACGCCGACGCCACGAACGGCACCCGTACCAATAACGCGTGCGGCAAACGCGAAATGCTGAGCGCACCCAAAAGCGCGCCGGCCCCGATCGCGGCCATCAGATAGCCGAACAGATCGGAGTTGCCGTGCAATACGTCGCGCGCAAACACCGGCATCAGTGTCACATAAGACGTGCCAAACAGACTCGAACTCGCGAGCAGCGCCAGCAACGTACGCGTCTGCGGGTGCGTCGTTACATAGACGAACCCCTCGCGCAAATCGGTCAACGGATGGCTGGGTTCGCGCGCCGGCGGCCGCTCGATCCGCATCATGGCGAGACTTGCAAGCACGGCCACATACGAAACCGCGTTCAGCGCCACGCACCAGCCTTCGCCGACGGCCGCCACCAGCAACCCGGCCAGTGCAGGACCCACCAACCGTGCGGCATTGAACATGATGGAATTCAGCGTGATCGCGCGCGGCAAGTCCGCCCGCCCGACCATTTCGATCGTGAACGATTGCCGCGTCGGCACGTCGAACGCATTCGCCGCGCCCGAAAGCAGCGCCAACAGAACGAT
>JAIOQG010000110.1 GCA_021413465.1 Alphaproteobacteria bacterium
TCGTGCTTGAAGTCAGCGGCGCGACGCTGAAGGAGGCGCTCGAGCAAGGGTTCACGGGTGCCGAAAACGAGGTCGGCCGGTTTCCGCAAGTCTCGGGTCTGCGCGTGAAAGCGGATCTGACGCGAGCTGCCGGCTCGCGCGTGGTGTCGCTCGAGGTTGGCGGCGCGCCTGTGAAGCCGACCCGTACCTATAGGCTTGTCACCAACGACTATCTGGCAGGCGGGGGCGACGGGTATTCGGCGCTGAAAGGCGCGAAAGTCCTTATTGGGCCGACCGGCGCGGACTTGGTAAGCAACATCGTCGGCGCCTACATTCAGGCGAAGGGAACGGTAGCACCGGTCCTCGACGGCCGCATCATGGTGGCGCGCGCTCGGCCTGCTGGGTGACTGCCTTATGCCTGCTGAGCGCCGGCCGCAAAACATATCTTAATTTCGGGCAAGGGCGGTGATACGCGACGCGTGCGTGTCCGGATCAACCGCGCGCCGAGATTCGTGCATGCGTCACAGCGGATGAACTGAGCCCTCTGTCCTCACGGTCTCGTGAGCGCTTTCCGCGACGTGTGCGCAACCCAATTTCAAAAGCGTGCGTATCAATCCCCGACTGCCGAGAACTAAAGCGGCGCCCGCTAGAGAACAGGGTCTTGCTGCAACGTTTGAGGTTGTTCCCGACAGCAATCGGGGGAATTCAATCCGGGCGGCATGGTGCTTTCCGGAAACGCAACAGCTTTGTCAAAACTGGAGAACCACTATGTCATTCGCTCGTAACACCGCCGCCGTCGCGGTTGCCGCATCGATGCTTTTTTCCGGCGCGGCGTTTGCCGACGTCATGGTCGGCGGACAAGCCATGTTCCCAACCAAGAACATCATCGAGAACGCCGTCAACTCGGCCGATCACACGACACTCGTCGCCGCGGTGAAGGCGGCTGGCCTTGTCGACACGCTGCAGACCAAGGGTCCATTCACAGTATTCGCGCCCGTGAATGCGGCGTTTGCGGCACTGCCGGCCGGCACGGTCGACACGTTGCTCAAGCCGGAGAACAAAGGTGCGCTGACCGGCGTGCTGACCTATCACGTCGTGGCGGCGCGCCTGACGTACAACGATCTGCGCAATCAGATCAAAGCCGGTCACGGCAAAGCGACGTTGAAGACGGTTGCCGGCGGAACGTTGACGGCGGAGCTGAACGGCCCCGTGAACATTGTGATCAAGGATGCGACTGGTGCCGCGGCAAATATCAGCGTCTATGACGTCATCCAATCGAACGGCGTGATTCACTCGATCGATCGCGTCCTGATGCCGAAGTAACCCCCAGTACTTTCGGCAGTCCGGAGGCGGCGCTCTCTCTCCCCGCCTCCGGCATCTTCCTTCGCTATGGAGTCTCCCATGACGGTCGCAAACATCGCGGCGAGCAAGAGCGTTCATCCGGCGATCGTCCGGCTGACGCATTGGCTGAACGCCATGGCCGTCGCGATCATGATTTTGTCGGGATGGCAAATCTACAATGCGTCGCCGATTCTGCCGTTCTCGTTTCCAAGCTGGATGACGTTGGGCGGTTGGCTGGGCGGTGCGATTCAATGGCATTTTGCGGCCATGTGGTTGCTGATGGCGAACGGCTTGATTTACTTGGCTTATGGCATCGCCTCGGGGCGCCTGCGACATCGGTTCTTGCCGATTTCACCGCGCGAGATTGTTGGCGACCTCGCCGCCGCGTTGAAGGGTAAGCTCGCGCATGACGACATTGCGCACTACAACGGCGTGCAGAAGCTCTTCTACGTCGGCGTTATCGCGGCTTTGATCCTGGTCGTGTTTTCGGGACTGGCGATCTGGAAACCCGTGCAGGTGTGGTGGTTGACTGCTGCGTTCGGCGGCTTTCAAGGTGCGCGGCTCGTGCATTTTTTGGCGATGAGTGTCATCGCCGGGTTTGTTCTCGTGCACGTCGTCATGGCGCTGCTTGTGCCGAAGACGATTCGTGCCATGATTTTCGGGAGATAGGCCGATGCAATGGCGCAAATTGCTTTCGCCGTCGGACCGGGATGGGTTCGTCAAAGACGCCGCGAAGTCTCTGGACCTGCCGAGCCGACGCTTGTTTCTGAAGCGCGCCGCCGGTATCGGAACGATTGCCGCCATCACCGGTGTTGCGATCGTCGATGGGCCGTCGGCCGAAAAAGCGCTGGCGTCGATGTCGAAATTCAACGACCGGGCGCAGGCTTGGTTGTTCGATCCGACGCGGATGGCGAAGACGTATTCGCAAGCGGAGATCACGCGCCCCTATCCGTTCAATGCCTTTTACGAGGCGAAAGACGCGCCGGAGGCGGGCGAGACTTACGAACTGCTGGTCGGCGGCTTGGTGCAGAACAAGAAGGCTTGGAAGGTCGAAGCCTTGCAGGCGTTGCCGCAGGCGACACAGATCACGCAACATGTCTGCATTGAGGGCTGGAGCGCGATCGGGAAGTGGCGCGGCGTTCGGCTGCGCGATTTCCTAGTCCGCGTCGGCGCGGATTTGCGTGCGAAATATGTGACGTTCAATTGCCTTGACCGCTATTCGACGCAGATCGATATGCCGAGTGCGCTGCATCCGCAGACGGTTTTGGCGTTGTCATTCCTCGACGAGGCGCTGCCGAAGATGTACGGCGCACCGGTGCGCTTGCGCGTTCCGACAAAGCTCGGCTTCAAGAGCGCCAAGCACGTTTATGAGATTGTCGTTTCGAACGACTATGTCGAAGGCTTTTGGGAACGTCAGGGCTATAACTGGTTTGCTGGTCTTTAAGCCGCTCGCTTTGCCTGCGCGAGAAAGTTATCGACTTCCGCTTCGAGCGTGGCGAAGGAGCAAACAAGGCGGATCAGCGGGCGGTCGCCAACGGGGCCCCAGGGGTAGAATTTGCCGCCGGCCGCCATGATGGACTCCATAGCCGCGCGCGACGGCAGCCTGATAAAGACCTCATTCGCCTCGACCGGGTGTTCGAGTGCGAAGCCCGGCAGTTGCGCTAAGCCCGCGCTTAGACGTTGCGCCATAGCGTTGGCGTGGCCGGCGAGTTTCAACCACAGACCGTCGTCGAGCATGGCCTCGATTTGGGCCGACAAAAAACGCATCTTCGAGAATAGATGTCCACCGCGCTTGCGCCGATACGCGAAATCGGCGGCCCGCTTCGGGTCGAAGAAAACCACGGCCTCGGCCGCGAGGGCGCCGTTTTTCGTTACGCCAAACGACAGGGCGTCGACGCCTGATTTCCAAGTCGCTTCGGCGGGCGTGCACTTCAGAAACGCCAGTGCGTTTGCGAAACGGGCGCCGTCCATGTGCAATGACATGCCGTCCTTCTTGGCGATGCGCGAGATTGCGGCGACCTCAGCCGGTGTGTAGCTCGTGCCGCGCTCGGTTGCCTGGGTCAGCGAGATTGCTGCGGGCTGAACGTGGTGGACAAAACCGCGCTGAAAGTGCGCCAACGCCGCGACGATGCCATCCGGCGTCAGTTTGCCGTGCGCCCCGGCGATCGTGATCAGCTTGGCGCCGCCTGAGAAAAATTCCGGCGCACCGCATTCGTCTTCATAAATGTGTGCGCCTTCGTGGCAAAGTACGGCGCCGTAGTGCGGCGTCAGGGTGGCGAGCGCGAGTGAGTTAGCGGCCGTGCCGGTGGCAACGGGGAAGACGGCGACGTCCTTCTCGAAGAGTTTCGCCAGTTTTTCAGTCAGGCGCGCGGTGATTTCGTCGGCACCATAACTTGCGGCTACACCGCTATTGGCGTGCGAAAGGGCCGCCAGGATTTCCGGCGCGGCCCCCGCCGCATTGTCACTCATGAAGTTCATCGCGATACCCCGGTTTCGCGGGACACCCTAGTCATGCACGATGAGAATGAAAGCCCCTATTGGCGGGCGATCTGACGACGCGGCGAAGGCCTAAACACGAGCCAGATCAAGCCGAACACCAGGATAAACGGAAGCGCCCAAAAAAAGAGATGCAGGGCGATACCGATGAGGGCGGCCGCGAGACTGAAGGCGATGCCAACGCCGATGGCCGCCATTGAGAGCAAGACGACGAGAATTACGACCGGAATCAACAAAAGCCCGACCAAAAGCGCCACCAAACCTGCGATGAGATCGCCCATTTTCATGCTCTCCCGGCCATATCGGCCCCTAGTGGTAAGTACATAATACTAGTTCGCTGCGTTCGCAAGAGCCTTCGATCTCCGAGCGGAAAAATTTCAAATCTTCGTTTCTGCAACCGAACGGCGGTGCGCACGTATTTGCTCCCACTTTTTGTTTGAGTTCACGTATCTCGGAACTGGCCTCGGTCTACTGCGCGTGGCAGAGATGAATGCATGAAAGGCAACGTTCCCGATCTGAGCATCATCATTCCGACGCTGAATGCGGAGCGGAGAATCGCGGCAACGATCGACTCGCTTGAGGAAGCGCGCGAATCGATGCCGACGGAAATTGTTGTGGTCGACGGCGGCTCCGATGACGACACGGTCGCACGCGCGACGGCGGCCGGCGCGATAACCGTGACGGCACCGCGCGGGCGCGGGTCGCAACTTTCTGCCGGCGCGAAGGAAGCGACCGGGCGGTGGTTGCTGTTCCTGCATGCAGACACCACGCTTGAACCGTTCTGGAGCACGACGGTCTCGTCCTTCATGCGGAACAAGGGCAATGTGCTGCGCGCGGCGCACTTTACGTTTGCGCTCGACGATGCGTCGAGCGCGGCGCGGCGGGTGGAGGTTTTGGCCAATTGGCGCGCGCGCAGGCTGGGGCTGCCGTATGGCGACCAGGGTTTGTTGATGTCGCGAACGATGTATGAGTCGCTTGTCGGGTATCTCGACATTCCGATCATGGAGGATGTCGACATCGTCCGGCGCATCGGGAAGCAAAAACTTTTCGAGTTGCCGGCAACGGCAACGACGTCGGCAGAGCGTTATAAGCGCGACGGTTACGTTTTGCGATCATTGAGAAATTTGACCTTGCTGTCGCTTTATTTTGCCGGCGTGCCGCCGCAGCGGCTTGCACGACTTTATGGCTAGGCCGCTTGTCATCGTGTTCGCGCGGGCGCCGCGCTATGGGACCGTGAAAACCCGACTTGCGCGCGATATCGGGGCTGCGGACACATTGCGGTTCTATCGCAATGCCTTGGCGGCTTTGATCCGTCGCATCGGACATGACGCGCGTTGGGAGACTTGCCTTTGCGTTACACCCGACACTTCGGTCAACGAAGCAGGGTTATGGCCGGTTAAGGTGACGGTGCAAGGCCATGGCGATTTGGGGCGGCGCATGGTGCGGGCGCTGCGGTCGGCAGGCACACGTCCCACGGTCGTCGTCGGCAGCGATATCCCGGAGCTTGGCGCTCGGCAGATCGCAGCGGCGTTCCACGCGCTTAGGCAGGAGCCGTTCGTTCTGGGGCCCGCAAATGACGGCGGGTATTGGTTGATCGGCGCGCGCGATGGCACGGCGTTGGCGCCGGGCGTGCTCGACGGCGTGCGCTGGTCGAGCGCTTATACGCTCGCAGATAGCGCGTCTCGGCTGCGTAATGTCCACATCCTCGACTCAAGATTGGACGATGTCGACGATGGCGCCGGATATCGCGCCTTCATGCGCGCCAAGGTGGAGCTAAACAATCGCGCTTAGCGCTTTGACAAGGCGATGGACGTCCGCCGCATCCTGATAAATGCCAAATCCGATTCGCAGGCGATCGGCGCGATGATCGACAATGATTTCGCGCTCGGCCAATTCGCGATCGATGCGCGCAGCATCGGTGGTGCGAAACGTCAGGAAACGGCCGCACGCCTCCAGATCGCGCACGATCAATTCGCGCGACGATAGCGCCGTGCTTTCGGCATCGAGGTTCCTGAGAAACTCCCTTTTCAAATCTAGGCAGTAGGAGTCCATTGTCTTTACATCGAGAGCTACACTGGCGAGCCACGCCATGACCGCCTGCAGGCGATAGAGGCCCGAGGGATCATACGTCGCGCCGGCAAAGCGACTACCGTCTGTGCCATAAGGAACACGGCTTTCGCGAGCAGCACCCAAGGCACCGAATTCGGCATACCAGCCTGTGTCGCGCGGGCGCGCGCCATAGCCCGGCGGACAATGCATGAAGCAAGCGCCCTCGCCCGCCATGGCGTACTTGTAGCCGCCGGCCAAGTAAAACGCGCGTCCAGCGATGGCGGCGAGGTCGACAGGGATTGCCATGAAGGCGTGATAGCCGTCGATGACGGCGAAGGTGTCGCTTGAGGGAATGGCGGCCAATATCTCGGTAAGGTCATTGAGAGAGAGAACCCAGCCCGAGTTGAAAAACACATGGCTGAGCCAAACCATGTCCCAGTCGTCGCGCGTTTTGAGTTGCGCGATGAAGCGGTCCTTGAATGTGGCGAAGGGTTCGACCGGCACGCGCACCAAACTCACCAGGCCATCTTCGGACAAGCGGTCCATTTGGCGCGTGAAAGAGTGGAACTCGGCATCCGTCGACAACACGTTGTGCTTTGCAATAACCGGAGTTGCCGAAAGTAGGCGGAGCAAGAAGCTGTGCGTGTTCGGTGCGAAAGCGATCGTGCCCGGATTTGGCAGCGCCAGGTGTCCAGCGATGTGACGCTGCACCGCGGGGATCATTTCGCCGAAGACATGCTCCCATTTTTTGTCGAGGCGCTGCGCGGAATCGAGCCAGTATTGCTGCTGCGCGTCCAAGGTGACGTCGGGCCAGGGATGATGGCTGTGCGCGGCAAAGTGGAGCGGTGCACCGATGCGGCCGACCGAGCGGGAGAAGTGTTGCTTCCAGCTCACGTGGATTGCTCGTAGCGGTAACGCATCGACTTGCGCACCTCATCGGGCAAGGCGGGGAGCGCCGAGCGTGGAATGAGGAATGTCGCGATGGCGAAGAGATCGTTGTAGGCGCGGTGTTTGTCGGCCGTCGCGCGCAAGTAATCGAAGCCGGCGGAGCCGCCCGTACCAACCTTGCGTCCGAGCATGCGCGACACCATGAGAGCGTGGCGCATGCGCCAGAGCGCCAGCATCTCATCCATGTCCATCAATGCTTTGAGCATGCGAAAAGCGGCGTTCGCGGCCGGTTCGTCGCGGTAGAGAAACAGAAACAGAGCGGCCTGCAGCGCGCGACGCGAAAACACCCATGCCCCTTGGGCCTGCAACTCGGTGTAGCGCTTGTCGTCGAGCAGGCCGTCGAACATGGCGCGGGAATTGCGCAAAGAGGCCAATTGAAGCTCTTTTTCCGCCGCGCCGAGATGAGGGTGCGCTTGAATGAGGTCCATGTCTTGCGACAACATTTTGTCAAGCGCGGCGGCGAACGCCTCGCGGAAATGGAAGCCGCCCATGTCGACAAACGGTGTGCGCGACAACCAAGCATCGACCTGATCGCGCAGCGAGGGCGCGGCTTCGGTCGCGACAACTCTTTTGCGCGCATCCTCAGTCAAGCTGGCATCAAAGCTCGCACCGTTGAAGGCGAGGCGCGCGTCACGCTTGAGGCCTAGACGAACTTCGATCAATCGGAACTGCTCGCTTTGGAAACCCGAACCGGGCATCAGCAGATTGCGGAACTCGAGAAAATCCATCGGGGTCATGGTTTCAAGAATATCAATCTGGCCAACGAGCAGCTGCTCGATCTTTACGATGCGCTCAGCCGCATGCACGGCGCGGCCGAGGTCGGCGTCGTCGACGCGCGTACCGCCGAAAATTTCTTGAATTAAATCGAGCTCGAAGAGTATCTGTTTGAACCATAGTTCATAGGTCTGATGGATGACGATGAAGAGCATCTCGTCATGCGCCGGCACGCCGTGTTTGGCGCTCTCCATCTGTTGGTTCGAGAGCAACTGCGGTAGTCTTAGATAGCTTGTATAATCCATTTGTGTCGCGCCTTACGCCGAGCGGCGTTCGAGAAAAACTTGCTGACGGTGAGTAGGAGCATCGGGCAGGGGCAACAGCACTAGCACTGTCGCGGCCACCAGGTGGGCCAGGAAGGGACAGGGATCGATCACCATGTTTTGCCCCAAGAAAGGCCGGTTTGCGAGCGCCACTTTGGCCAAACGTTGCCGATCCATTAATGGCGACACCAAGAAGCCATCATTTACGCTACCTCAACGCGAATATGAAACTCTTCGAGAATAAAGGGAATACCCGGGGATTTTTCATGGCGCGCGTTTTGGTGATCGACGACGATCAGTTGTTCGTAAAACTCATGGTGCACGCATTAAAACAACGCGGGCACGAGGTGGAGTTCGCGCTGGACGGCATCGCGGGCGTGCGCATGTTCGCGGCGTCCGCTTTTGACGCGGTGGTTTGCGACATCGTCATGCCCGAACAAGAAGGCGTGCAGACGATCAAGCAGATTAGACTGGCGCGTTCCGATGTTGCGATCGTGGCGATTTCCGGCGGGCTAAGCTTTAGCCATTCAGCCAACATCGATGTCCTGGAGATCGCTGGAAAGCTTGGCGCCGACATCACGCTCAAGAAACCCTTTCAACTCTCCGAACTTTCTTCAGCCGTCGAAACAGCGCTTTCTGCTCGCCGCGGTGCAGCTGCGTGCGCGCGCGCCTGATATCGGCGCTCGACCATGACTGCCACCTCGCCCGCGCCTAACAAAACGCGTCCGCGCGAAGGAGCCGTCGGGCTTTACTATTTGCTTGTCGCATTCACGGTTACGATCATTGCTGCCGGTCTGTGGATGTTTCACTCGATGGATGTGGCTTATGGCGACATCATCACCGAATCGGGCGAATGGCGCACGTATCTCGACGAAGCCGCAGTACTCGAAGACGATCTGTTGCGGGCTCATTCGCAGGCCCTGCGAGGTTTTGCGCAGTCAGCGAGCCAAGGTTGGTATGATGAATTCAAAGATCAACTCGGTCGATTTCAAGTCCGTGCAGCGCGACTCAAGAATGCACTAGAAGCGGAATCGGGCGAGCAGTGGCGCCCACGCTTTTCTGAAACGCTTCCGGCAATGCACCGGTCGCTTAGCGAAGCGAATATCGCCGTCGAAAGAATCGGCGGGATCACGCGAACTCTCTTTCTGTCGCTCCAATCGGGTTCGGACAATCGAGCCCATCAGTTGATCTCCGCCCTGACCGCGGATATGCGGTTGGCTATCTCGAAATTGCGCGAGATGAGTTCACATATGCGCGAGGTCCAGGCGCGCCTATGGAGCTCTCACGCGCAGCAATTGGGGGATACACGCCGCGCAGAACTGGCTCTCGGTGCGGCGCTCGTCGCTATCATGCTAAGCTTGGCACTCTTTGGCCGTGCGCTGCGGGCTCACTTTTCCCGGAGCGCGGCGGTGCTCGAAATGGCGCGTCGAGATGAAGCAACAGCGGCCGCTCGGTTTAAAGATTTCGCTGAAATTGCATCGGATTGGTTGTGGGAGACGGATGCGAACGGCGTTCTCTCGTACGTCTCCGACAGTAGCTCGCCGGATGGTCTTAACCCGCGGGTATTGATTGGCGTTCGCGTTATCGAAGGGATTTCAGATGTCGAGGCAGGTCGTGCCGCGATCGAAAAGCTCGACCATCTGACGCAGATGCGACGCCCTTTCGAGGGATTGCTCCTCCCCTTCAAAAGCGGCTCGGGCACAGTGGCTTGGGTGTCTACAAGCGCGACCCCGCAATTCGACAAAGATGGTGGGTTTGTCGGTTATCGTGGAGCGGCGCGCACGGTTACGAGATTGATCGAAGCGCAGATCGCCTTGGCCGCCAACCAAGAACGGTACGAGAGCCTCTCGAATTCCATCGACGGCGTGGTCTATCGGCTCCTACTTGGCAATCCATGGAAGGTCGAGTATCTGAGTCCGAATACCGAACGGTTTTTTGGCGTTGCGCCACAACAGCTCTTGGATCTTCCGGCCAAAGAAATTCTGTGGTGGGCCGTCCATCCCGAGGATCGCAAACGCCATGAGAGCGTTCTGATTAAGGCCATAGAGGGTCGCACTTCATACGAAGTCGAATTCCGGATGAAATCGCCGTTTGGCGGCTATCGGTTTATGCTTGAGCGTGGTCGCGTGGTGGAGAGCGGAACGGGCGGTGCGCCTGTGCTCGACAGCCTAATCGTCGACATCACGGAACAGGTCGCCGCGCGGGAAGCGTTGCAGAGAAGCGAAGCCCGATTCTCATCGATGGCATCGAATTTCGACGGTGCGATGTTTCGTGTCAGTCTGAACTATCCGACCGTCACCGAATATGTGAGCCCCGGCATCAAGGAGCTTACCGGCTTCGACGCTGGATCGCTTATCGACCAACCATCCATCTCGCTGATGTTGATGCATGTCGACGATCAAGCACACTATTTTGCGACCGTGTCCGCGGCTTTGATGGCACGTGAGCTTTATGAATGCGAGTATCGCATTACTCTTGCCGACGGAACCGTGAAGTGGCTGCTTGAGCGCGGACGGGCAAGCACTCACACTCAAGATGGCACGCCGACCCTTGTAGACGGGTTCATCGTCGATGTCACGAAACGCAAGAAACTTGAGCAAGCGGTCGTCGATCGTGACAATCGCATGCAGGCGCTCGCGCTTAATCTCAAAGGCAGTATCTATCGCTGCAGGGTTTCGCCGCGTGAGCTGGTGAGCCATTTGGGGGAACGCCCTCCGACTTTTGAGAGCATCAGCACGGACGATTTGCCCGGCTATGCTTCAACAATAGCCGATGCTTGCCGCGAGATGCGACCGTACGAAGTCGAGTATAGGATCGTTGACACCGACGGAGCGGAGCGTTGGATGTCGGAACGTGGAGTGCCAAGCCAACCGGATGAAAGCGGCAGTGCACAATACATCGACGGGCTCATTCTTGACGTCACGCAGCAAAAGCGTTTGCGAGAAGAGCTCGAGAGGCACGCAAAGCTTGTGTCCGATCTTGCCGAAAATCTGGACGGCGCCATGTTTCGAGTTTGTATGGGTGATGGCGGGCGCGTAGCATTTGTAAGTTCGGGGATCAAGAAAGTCATCGGCATCGACGCAGGACGTATCGTCGGGCGCGCGCTCGACCTGTCGTCGTTCATGTTTCCCGAGGAAATCTCGGAGCGTGCGCGGGTTGTCTCGAAGGCGGTGCGAGAACGAGGACACTATGAGTCCCGGCATCGCGCCCGATTTCCCGACGGATCGGTGCGTTGGGTTTTGGAGCGCGGGCGCGTTACGGAGTACGATGCTAATGGCGCACCCAGCGTGCTCGACGGCGTCGTGTTCGACGTCACCGAGCAGCATCGCCTTCACGGAGAATTGGAACAGCGTGAAGAACGTCTCACGAGTCTCGCGTCCAATATCGACGGCGTCTTATTTCGGGCGCGTTTGGGCAAGCCGACGCTCATGGAGTATTACAGCCCCGGCATCAAGAAACAGGTTGGGATCGGTGCCGCCGAACTCATCGGCAAGCCCTCGATCGGCTGGCGACTTACACACAATGACGACCGTGAGCGATACGAGAGTGCGTTAAAGTCAGCATTGCGCCAAAAGTCTCAGTATGAAGTCGAGTTCCGAATCATACTTCCCAACGGCGAAACGCGGTGGCTGCTGGAAAGAGGCCGAGCCACCGCCTACGACGCCGAGGGCAAACCGCTCATTTTGGAGGGGATGTCGCTCGATATCACCGAGCGCAAGGAAGTCGAGGCGGCGCTGGCTGATGCGCGCGATGCGGCCGAGGCCGCGAGTCGCGCAAAGTCGGCATTTTTGGCGATGATGAGCCACGAAATCCGCACGCCGATGAACGGCGTTTTGGGGATGACCGGCGTTTTGATGGATACGCCGTTGTCGGTCGAACAGCGTCGTGCCGCCTCGACAATCAGGGAATCCGCGGAAAGCCTGCTCGGCATCATCAATGACGTGCTCGACTTCTCGAAGCTCGAGGCGGAGGCGATGGAGTTCGAGCGCGTTGGGTTCGACGTGTATGCGCTTCTGACTTACACCAAAGAGATCGTTGCGCCGCGGGCGAACGGCAAGGCGATCGACCTCGGCGTCCAAATCGACGGCGAGGTTCCCCAATATGTTTGCGGCGACCCAGGGCGCATCCGCCAGGTTGTGCTCAATCTGCTGGGGAATGCGGTCAAATTTACGGAGCGCGGCTTGGTCACGCTGAAGGTGAGCGCGCAGACCGCGAGCGAGGGCGATGTCAGGCTGCGCGTCAGCGTCGTCGATACCGGCATCGGCGTTCCCGCCGATCGCATCGACCGGCTGTTCCAGAGTTTCAGTCAGACCGATGCCTCGATGTCGCGCCGCTTCGGCGGCACGGGGCTTGGGCTTGCGATCTCGAAAAAACTCACCGAGCGCATGGGCGGTACGATTGGCGTGGAAAGTGTTCCCGGTAGCGGCTCGACCTTTTGGTTCGAATTACCGCTTGCCGTCTCCAGTGCCGCGGAAGTCGAAAATTCCGCACTGAGGGTCGACGCAACCCGCTTGGACGCTGCGCTTGATGCCATCTCGGCGTTGGGCCGGCCGTTGCGGTTGCTCGTCGCCGAGGACAACGCGACAAATCAGTTGGTGGCGAAATCCGTTCTGGCGAAGTTCAGTATTACGCCCGACTTCGTCGGCAATGGACTTGAGGCGATCGACGCTGTGCGGCGCCGTCCGTACGATATTGTGTTGATGGACGTGCATATGCCGGAGATGGACGGACTTGAGGCCACTCGGGCCATCCGTGCTCTGACGGGACCCGAGTCGCGCCTGCCTATCGTCGCGCTTACTGCGAACGCCTTTGCGCACGATGTCGAAGCGTGCCGTAGCGCGGGTATGAATGCACATGTCGGAAAGCCGTTTCGCACGGAGGAGCTCTTGGTCGCTCTCGGCGATGCACTGCATGGAGGCTCTCGCTTTGAAGCCGCAGCTTCACCGGTCGTGACGGATGCGAGCGAGGGGGCGGTGTTGGATTGGAATACAATCGAGAATTTCCGCGCAGACTCGGGCGAAGAAATGCTGCGCCTCTTGATCGACACCTATCTTGCCGATGCGTCGGAAAAACTCGATCAACTCGCGAGGCTCGCAGGCGATTCGAGCGCCACCGCCGAAGCCACTCGCCTCGCCCATTCGCTCAAAAGCGCCAGTGCAATGGCGGGAGCGGTGGCGCTGTCGAAGTTGGCGGCTGCGGTCGAACGCAGAATGAGCGGCGGTGAAGCAAAACTCGACGCGCTGGAGGCGCAAGAGATGGCGAGGGCGTTCCAGCTTTACCGCGAAGCGCTCAATTCGCGCGGTCTGGTTGCGGCATAGACTTTGACGGTGCCGGCCGGTCGAACACCGTCAGCAGACCACGTGTAACTGCACCGGGAAAAACGCTGTTGTGACGCTCGCCTTCGAAGACCTTGGCGCCGATTTGAAGCTGCGGAATGTTTCGACGCCGTAGATTTTTCACCATCGCTTGCAAGTCGTCGGCCATCATCGACTGTTCCAACGCCCCGACTGCGAAAAACACGCGCGTGTTAGGCGTTATGCCGTCGCGCGCCGCGCGCTCCTCCATCGTGAACGCTATGCGCTTGGCGTACCACAGCGACGGGCTGACAATGATGTAGCGCTTGAAGAGTTTGGGCTCGGTCAAAAGCACATAGGTGGCAAAGAGCCCGCCGTAGGAATGACCGATCAGGGTGCGATCGCCCAGTGCGGTGGGGAAACGCTTATCGATGAACGGGACGAGTTCGGTGGCGATGAAGGCGCGGAACTTTGCGCCGCCGCCCGAGACCTTTTGATACTCTGCGCCGTAGCCGCCATCGGGCGCGTAGACGGGCGTGTAGTCGCGCGTGCGGTTCATTTTGTAGACTTCGCGATCTGCCGCCGCCCCGGGATAGGCAATCGCTACCAGGATCATCTCGGGCAAGTCTTCGCGTTCGACGAAGTGCTGGACGACGTTGCGTGTCAAAGCGAACGAATAGTCCGCGTCGAGCATGTAAACGACAGGATACGACTTTCCCGACTTGCGATAACCCGCAGGGGTCGCCACAAAGAGTTCGTAGTCGGCACCGGTCAACCTTGAGTGAAGGGCGACGACTTCGGTGTGCGGGACGACATAAGGCTTGGCAACGGCGGAAATCGCCGCCATCAGAAAGAGCAGTGCCGCCGATGCTATGGCCGCGTGCATTTTAGGCATCGAGGGCATGCGGTCTGCGTTTCGCGAATACGAAGAAGTCAATATCGATCATCGCGGGTTCGTTCCGAGCGTCCGGCGTCGTGCGCAAGGTGGCTAAACCGGAATCGAAGTCTTCCTGGGTCAGACGTACCAACGTCGAGTCGGCGCGGAATGCGGCCTTCTCGGCAAGGTCGTCCAAATTGCGCGCCATCATGTGGGCGACGAGCTGGTGTTGGAGTTGTTGGAAGCCGCTGGGCGCGAAGGTTTCGGTAATTTCCTCGGCGGACGGAAGGGCGTCGAGGGTGCGGCGATAGTTTGGAAAGTACCGTTCGTAGGGCGATGTTCCGTCCCGGGTGCCGTTGCGTAGGCAGAGCAGACCACCGGCGCGCAGCACGCGGTGACATTCATTCGCCACACTCATGCGCGAGCGAAAATGATGAAAGGCCATCGATATAAAAATCAGATCGGCGCTTGCGTCTGGGCAGGGGATGTTCTCGCCAGAACCTTCAACGAATGTTACGCGCGCCGACACCGACTTCGACTTTGCAACGGAAAGCATTTTTGCCGATGGATCGACACCGATGACGTTGGCGCCGAACCGAGCAGCCAACGGTTCACTGAAGCGGCCGGTGCCGCAGCCTAAATCTACTATCGTTGAAATCTCGAGGCCCTGCGCCGCCGTCGCAATGCGCCCGAGCCACATGTCGAGCACGCCGTCGGGGGGATTTCGGCCCAGGTCGTAAACAGCGGGCATGTCTGTTTTGTCGTAATCCATGGGCGAATTCTAACATGAAAAAGGCCCCAGGGTTTAAGCCCCGAGGCCTTCATTGGCTCAGTTGGATCCCCGCTTTCGCGGGGATGAAGCTTTCCGGGGCGCGCTTTAGCGCGCGCCCGCGGAAGCGCTTTACATATCCATGTCCATTCCGCCCATGCCGCCCATGCCGCCGCCCATGCCGCCGCCGCCGCCTTTTTTGTTGTCAGGCTTTTCGGCGATCATGGCTTCGGTCGTGATCAAGAGGCCGGCAACCGAGGCCGCATCCTGAAGCGCCGTGCGGACGACCTTCGTCGGGTCGATGATGCCTGCGTCGATCATGTCGACATAGGCTTCCTTCTGTGCGTCGAAGCCTGCCGTCGCCGACTTGCCTTCGAGCAGCTTGTTGACGACCGGAGAGGCCTCAACGCCGGCGTTCTCGAGGATTTGACGGATCGGGGCTTGGATCGCTTTACGGACGATATTGATGCCCGCCTTTTGATCTTCGCCGTCGCCGGTCAAGCCATTGAGCGCGCGCGACGCGTAGAGCAACGCCACGCCGCCGCCAGGGACGATGCCTTCTTCAACGGCTGCACGCGTTGCGTTCAGCGCGTCGTCGACGCGGTCTTTCTTTTCCTTCACTTCGACTTCCGTCGCGCCGCCGACGCGGATGACCGCAACGCCGCCCGCGAGCTTCGCGAGACGTTCTTGCAGTTTCTCTTTGTCGTAGTCGGACGTCGTGTCTTCGATCTGCGCTTTGATCTGGGCGACGCGCGCCTGGATCTCGGCCTTTTTGCCTGCGCCGTCGATGATCGTGGTGTCGTCCTTCGTGATGCGGACCTTCTTGGCCTGGCCAAGCTGACCGATCTTCACGTTCTCAAGCTTGATGCCGAGCTCTTCGGAGATCACATCGCCGTGCGTGACGATCGCGATATCTTCGAGCATCGCCTTGCGACGATCGCCGAAGCCCGGGGCCTTCACGGCCGCGACCTTCAAGCCGCCGCGCAGCTTGTTGACGACGAGGGTCGCCAAGGCTTCGCCTTCGACTTCTTCGGCGATGATGAGAAGCGGACGGCCGGTCTGGACGATCGTTTCGAGGATCGGCAACATCGGCTGGAGGCTCGACAGTTTCTTCTCGTGGATCAGGATGTAGGGCTCGTCGAGGTCGGCCACCATCTTTTCCGCGTTCGTGACGAAGTACGGCGAGATGTAGCCGCGGTCGAATTGCATGCCTTCGACGACTTCGAGTTCGGTGTCGAGGCTTTTGGCTTCTTCAACCGTGATGACGCCTTCGTTGCCGACTTTGGCCATCGCTTCGGCGATCATCTTGCCGACCGCGACGTCGCCGTTGGCCGAGATCGTGCCGACTTGCGCGATTTCGTCGTTCGACTTCACCTTCTTCGAGCGCTTCTTGAGGTCGGCGACAACCGCTTCGACCGCGAGGGCTACGCCGCGCTTCAGGTCCATCTGGTTCATGCCGGCGGCTACCGACTTCATGCCTTCGCGAACGATCGCTTGGGCCAAGACCGTCGCCGTCGTCGTGCCGTCGCCGGCCGTGTCGTTCGTCTTCTGGGCAACTTCGCGCACCATTTGCGCGCCCATGTTTTCGAACTTATCGGCGAGCTCGATTTCCTTGGCGACCGTGACGCCGTCTTTCGTCGAGCGCGGGGCGCCGAACGACTTTTCGATGACGACGTTACGGCCCTTGGGACCCAAGGTTACCTTGACCGCATCGGCCAGGATGTCGACGCCACGGAGCAACCGGTTGCGCGCATCCGAATGAAATTTTACTTCCTTCGCTGCCATTTGAATTTTCTCTCTTGTTTGTCAGGGGTCTTTGAGGGTTTCGGCTCAACGAAAAAGCGGCGGGACCGGTTGGTCCTTACGCCGCTTTCTTCGAAGAGCTCTTTGCGCCTTCAAGTACGCCCATGATGTCGGATTCTTTCATGATCAACAGGTCTTGCCCGTCGACCTTCACTTCGGTGCCCGACCACTTGCCGAACAGGATGCGGTCGCCAGCTTTCACTTCCGGCGCGATACGTTCGCCCTTTTCGTCACGGGCGCCAGGGCCGACCGAGACGACTTCGCCTTCTTGCGGCTTTTCCTGAGCGGTGTCGGGAATGATGATCCCGCCAGCGGTCTTGGTTTCTTCTTGCACGCGCTTCACAACCACACGGTCGCCGAGCGGACGGAACTTCATGAGGATCTCTCCTAGAATTGACGATTTTCGTCAGGGTAAATGGGGGCTGTTAGCAGTCGGAGCGGCCGAGTGCTAAGGCGCGACGTGCATTTAGGGATTACCGAGGGCAGCGTCAAGACCGACGCGCAAGGAAATGTCGTTTGTGAAATAAATGTTATGAATCAGCTGGTTATAACCTGCGGCGTTACCAGCCTAGCTGCAGCGTCACGAAAGGTCGAAGGCCGCGATCACCTTTGTCGGCAACATCACGGGAAAGCGGCTGCGCCAGCTCAAAGCTCATCGTTACGCCGGCCGCAGGGCTCAAGCGCATCCCGAGACCGGCTGAACTGAGGTCAGCTTCGGACAGCGCCGCTGGATCGCTCGCCCGGTTCCACGTCATGGCACCGTCGGCGAACGCATAGAACTGAAGCGATTTCAACCACTCGGCAATACCGGTCAGCGTGTAGCGCAGTTCGACAGAACCGGCGATACCGTCATCACCTGTGATTTCGCTGAAGTCATAGGCGCGGCCATAGCGCGAGCCACCGGCGCCGAACTCTTCGACGCTCACCAATGCACCATCTGCGTACTGGCCTGCAAAAAGTGCCGATAGGCTCCAACGTTCGGAAATATTGTGAGAGATTGCGGCGTCCAATCTCACTTTTGTGAATTGAGGGCGGCCGTCCGGGCGGGTCATGGTCGTTTCACCGTTGACGGACGCACCGAAGACATCGAGCCCACGCGACACTTCGATCGCGACGTTGCTGCGCGTTGCGCCTGCGACCATTGTGTAGCTCAGGCTGCCGCGAAGGACACGGAGGCGTTCGTCGGACAGCACGTCAGCGGGCGTGAATTGGGACGACTCTCTGCCGTCGAACGACAACGTTGCCCAGATCGATTCGGCGCGCGTTCTGACCAACGCTGACGTCGCGCGGAGAAAGAAGCGATCACTCTCGCTTTGCGTTGTGTCGATGGCCAGTGGAGCGAGATCGCGCGTGCGAGAGATCGAAGCGCCCGCCTCGGTCCAAAACGCGCCATCAAACCAAGGCAACGAGTATCCGGCGTCGGCGTAGAATAGGTCTTCGGTCTCACTCGGCGACGTGAACAGCGACGTTGCGAGTTTGTCGCCGGCTGTTGCAAGGGAATTCCACGCAACCGAGCCAAAGACTTGATCCGAACCGTTTGAGCCATTGCCTCTGTTATCGCCGAAGATGCGCCACGACACCGGCACCATCGAGACTTTTACTTTGAACGTGTAGCGCGCCAAATCTTGCGGGTCGGCCAGCAATTGCGAGGACGTGACGCGAAAACCGTTGCGATCGGCAAGCAGGAGAAGATCGCGTTCGAAGGTGGCGAGGCGTAGCGGACGTTCGGCGAGAGTCGTGCTGAATTGTGAAATTGCGTCCCGCTCGCCCATGCCATCCGGCACAACCGCCGCGATGTACCCCTCAACGACCTTTATGCTCAGGGCACCGCCTTCCACTTCTTGCTTTGGAACGATGGCGCGCGAGAGAAAAAAGCCTCGCTCGCGATAGAGGGCGGTGATGCAGTCTGTCAACTGGATGAGGTCCGCGGCGCCAACGGACTTATCAATCAAAGCGGCCGCGCATTTGTCAGCGTCCTTCTTCTCAATGGCCGTCACACCCTCGACGCGCGCGGACCGCAGGACAAACTCGGGTATGGATGCCAAATCGTCTTGATCGACCTTCAGCGGAGCCAGCTTGGACGCATCCGGGGCCTGTTCGACGGGCCGTTTGTCCTCGGGAAGCCGTTCTTCGACACGCTGTGCGTCGATGGTGTCCGCCGACACTAGACGCGGCCCAGCAAGCCCCGCCGCTGCCATCAAGGCGATGGCCGC
>JAIOQG010000116.1 GCA_021413465.1 Alphaproteobacteria bacterium
ATATCAGGCTGCGGACTTTTTGCGGATGACGGATCGCCATGAGCTGCGCGATCATGCCGCCCATCGAGGCGCCGGCGACGTGGGCCGATGGGATGTTCAGCGCGTCGAGCAAGGCTGCCGCATCGTCGGCCATATCGAGCAGCGTGTATGGCACCTCCGGCTTTCGTCCCTCCGCCATCGCTTTGGCGACGGCGCGAAAGTCGGGGATGATGCCGTCGTGCTTATGGCTGAGGCCGGCGTCGCGGTTGTCGAAGCGGATGACCCGATAACCGTCGCGCGCGAAGGCTTCGTGGAATTCATCGGGCCAGGACGTCATCTGGGTGCCGTAGCCCATAATGAGCAAAAAGGGCGTGCCGTCGGCGGGGCCCGAAAGTTCGTAAGCGATGTCGATGTTGTTGGCTTTGATTTTGGCGGTCATGCGGTGCTCGATTCAGATGAGGCGGTTTGGTCACGCGGAGCCGCGGAGGACGCGGAGAAGAAAAGAGATTGAACCACCATGGGCACCAAGATCACCAAGATCACCAAGACGCTGAGAGGCTTTTTGTAAGAATGGTGATTGGCGTGGGATTTTTTGGCGCTTCGCGCCATTTCTATTTTCTTCTTGGTGCTCTTGGTGTTCTTGGTGGTTCCATCTACTTTCTTCCCGGCCTGCGTCCTGTTATTTCCCTCGCCGCGAATCCACTTCGGCGACGAAGTCGGCGATTTCGCGCAGATATACCGGCACCAATTTCGACGTGAAGTCGTGGCCCATGCCGGCGACGAGTTTGAGTCTGGCGCCGGGGATGCAGGCTGCCGTGTCTTTGCCGCCTTCGACGCTGACCAGGGGGTCGTCGGTGCCGTGGATAACGAGGGTTGGCGCCTTCACCGCTTTGAGCCTTTCGTGGCGCGGCGGCGCGGTGACGACGGCGACGAGTTGGCGCGCCATGCCGTCGGGGCCGTAGGGCGTGCGATCGACTTCGCGTTCGGCTTGGGAGCGCAGTTCGACATCGCTGGCGGCGTAGGCAGGCTGGCTGCCGATGATGCGCCAGATTTTCATCGCCTGGACGATGCGCGTTTCGCGTTCGAGATTGTCGGGTGTTTGCGTCAGCACGGCCATTGCTTCGGGTTTGCCGGGCGGTAGGCCGGGGCGGCCGGTCGTCGACATGATCGAGGTGAGACTCAACGTGTTCTGCGGGTGATCGAGCGCGACCAATTGCGCGATCATGCCGCCCATCGAGGCGCCGACGATGTGCGCTTTGGCGATGCCGAGGGCATGGAGAAGACCCACGGCATCGGCGGCCATATCGTTTAAGGTATAGGGAGGCGTTACGGTTTGGCCGCTCATGAGTTTGGCGAAGGCCTCGGCCGGGCTGACTTTGCCCAGGCGGTCGAGCTTTTCGGACTTACCGATATCGCGATTGTCGAAGCGGATGACGCGGTAGCCGCGCGAGGCGAGGCTTTCGCAGAGTTCGACCGGCCACATCGTCAATTGAGCGGAGAAGCCCATGATCATGAGGATGGCCGGGTCTTTGACGCTGCCGAAGCTTTCGTACTCAAACGACAGGCCGTTGGCTTTGATCTGGGGCATCGTGGTTTTCCGTGTCCGTTGATGGCGTTTCGCGCCCGAGCCTAACAGTCCTTTTTTACCTTGCAACAGGCCGCAGGCGGCGGCGGTTGACAAAGAGGGTGCAAGTCTAAAGTTTGGCCCGCAAATCAGCCAATCGTCAGGTTCATGAAGCGCAACTTCCCGGCCTTGGGATCAACGACTTTCGACGTCACCATCGTCGGCGGCGGTATCACCGGTTCGTGCGTCGCGCGCGACGCGGCGCGGCGCGGGCTTTCGGTCGCCTTGATCGAGAAGCGCGACTTTTCCTGCGGCACAAGTTCGGGATCGTCGAAGCTCGTGCATGGGGGCCTGCGCTATTTGAAAAGCCTGGAGTTCGGCTTGATCCGCGAGTCGCTGCGCGAGCGGCGGGTGTGGGAGAAGATCGCTCCGCATATGGTCTACCCGCTTTTGTTCATGCTGCCGGTGCATAGCCAGCGCGAGAGTTGGATCGTGGGTGCGGGGCTGACGCTTTACGATTTGCTGTCCTACGATCGCAATCGGCTCGACGATCCCGATCAGCATATGCGGGCGCATTGGGCGATCTCGAAAGCTGCGGCGCTTGAGATGGAGCCGGCGCTTGAGGGCGAGGATATTTCGGGCGCCCTGCTCTATTACGATTGCCAGATGCACTCGCCGGAGCGGTTGGGGCTTGAGTGTTTGATCGATGCCGTCGCGCATGGCGCGGTGATCGCGAATTACGCCGAGGCGGTGTCGTTCGAGAAAGGCGCCGATGGCGTTGGCGGTATTCGCGTACGCGATGCGTTGGGCGGCGAGGAAGTGACGGTCAAAAGCCGTGTGGTCGTGAATGCGGCGGGGCCGTGGGCGGACCGCATGTTGGAAATGATCGAGGGCGGTGAGGCGTCGCACAAGTTGATCCGCTCCAAGGGTATACACATCGTCACGGACGCGCGAACGAAGGGGCATGCGCTGACAATCTCGCACAAAGGCGGGCACTTCTTCGTGCTACCGTGGCGCGAGCACACGATCTTCGGAACGACGGACAGCGTGTTCAACGATAAGCCCGATAGTTTGCATGTAACGCGCGAAGACATTGACGGCTTCATCGCCTTCATGAACGAGGGGTTGCCGGGGCTGAAACTTTCGCATGACGACGTGCGCTACGCCTATGCCGGTTTGCGGCCGTTGGTCGATGACGGGTCGAAGAACAGTTACAACGCCAGCCGCAAAGCCGAGATCGTCGATCACGGTTCGGAAGGCGGGCCGGGAAATCTTTTGTCCGCGATTGGCGGCAAGTGGACGACGTCGCGCGACATCGGCGAGAAGTGCGTCGATCTGATCGCGCGTAAGCTCGGCGCGACGGCCAAACGCTGCGATACGGGGGAAGCCCCGCTGCCGGGCGCAACGGGACGCTTCAAAACGTTCGTCGCGGACGCGAGCGCGCGACATAAGGATAAGTCGGCGTCGGTCGTCGCAAACCTGGCGCGCAATTACGGTGCGCGGGCGGACGACGTGTTGGCGCTGACCCGCGACAACCCACAGATGCTGCGCTCGATTTCGCAGCGCCTGCCGGACATTGCGGCGCAGGTGGCATTCGCCGTACGGTCGGAGATGGCCATGACACTCGACGACGTTTTGTTCCGGCGCACGGGACTCGGGACGCTGGGCAAGCTTGAGGCGAACGCGGTGGCGGACGCGGCGGCGCTCATGGCGGCGGAGCTGAAGTGGAGCGATGCCGAGCGTCAGCGTCAGGTCGAGTCGATCGCGTGGCGTTACACGGCGTTGGCGCAGGCATGATGAAGACTCTCGCGATAATTAATCCGCATTCGGCGGGCGGCAAGACCGGGCGCGACGTGCCGATGATTACGCGCCGGCTGGCCGATGTCACGGGAGATCTGACGGTCGCGATGACGAACGCACCGATGGATGCGGTGCGGATTACATCCGTCGCGTTGCGGGACGGGTATGAGCGCATCGTCGCCGTCGGCGGCGACGGTACGATCAACGAGGTCGTCAACGGCTTCTTCCAAAACAATTTGCCGATCAATCCCGATGCGGAGTTCGCGCTGCTCAACTTGGGAACCGGCGGCGATTTTCGCAAAACATTCGGTATCGATGCGGGCCTCAGCGCGTCGCTGGAGCGGATCGCCGACGGGCGGGTACGGCGCATCGATGTCGGGCGCCTCAGCTACGTCACGAACGACGGCAAGTCGGGCGGCAGGCATTTTGCAAACATTGCGAGCTTCGGCATGAGCGGCGATGTGATGCACAGGGTCAATCGCGCGACCACGATCAAACGGCTGACGGGGCGTTTCGCCTTCACGTGGGGAAGCCTTGTGAGCATGGTTCGCTACAAGGCTCGGCCGGTGCGGCTGAAGGTCGACAATTTGTTCGACGATGTGCTGTCGATCTCCACCTGTGCGGTGTGCAATGGGCAGTTCTTCGGCGGCGGCATGCGGGTGGCGCCCGATGCTTCGCCCGATGACGGGTTTCTGGACGTGATCGTGATCGGTGATGCGCCGAAGCGCGAGATCATGAAGGCGATGAATGAAATCTATTCCGGTGCACATGTGAACAGCCCGCATGTGAAAGTGTTCCGTGGAACGTCGGTGATCGCAACGCCCGTCGAAGCAACCGGCGGCGCACCGGTTTATCTCGAAGTCGACGGCGAAACGCCGGGGCAGTTGCCCGCGATGTTCGAACTTTTGCCTAAAGCCCTTAAATTCAGAGGCTGAGCTTTTATGCCTGTCGATCGCAAAGACACTCGTTGGAACGGTTGGGGCTGGACGAAAGCGCATAACCCGGTCGAAGGGCGCGAAGCGGCGTGGGCGTGGATCGCCAACGCTTTGGGCGTTGCGGAACTGCCTTTGACACCGGCGATGAAGCTCGAAGACGTCAAGCTGCGGCCGAGCCGTCTGAGTACGCCGGCGCGCGAGGCCTTGGTGGCCGGCGTCGGCGGCGACGCGGTGTTAGAGAGCGCGTTTGAACGCGCGGCGCATGCGCGCGGCAAGAGCTATCACGATCTTCTGCATCTGCGTGCAGGCAAGCTCGACGATGCGCCGGATGCCGTCGTCTATCCGAGTTCGGCGGACGAGACCGTGCGTATTCTGCAGTGGGCGGAGGAATTCAAGATCGCGGTGATTCCGTTTGCCGGCGGTTCCAGCGTCGTGGGTGGCGTGACGGGATCGGCAGGCGCTTTCGGCGCGTCGATCGCGCTCGATCTGACGGAGATGAACAAACTCATTTCCGTGGACGCGGAGTCGATGACGGCGACGGCGGAAGCCGGGATTTATGGCGTCGATTTGGAAGCGGCGTTGGGCGCGCAAGGTTTCAAGCTCGGGCATCATCCGCAGTCGTTCGAATTTTCGACCTTGGGCGGCTGGATCGCGGCGCGCGGTGCAGGGCAACAATCGAACGGCTATGGCCGGGCGGAGAAGTGGTTTGCCGGCGGCGAGGTTGCGACGTCCAAGGGCGTGTGGCGCTTGCCCGCCCTGCCCGCGTCGGCCGCGGGGCCGGACTTGCGCGCGCTGGTCGCGGGGTCGGAAGGCGCGTTCGGCGTCATCACGCAAGCGACGTTTCGCATACACGCGCTGCCGGCGGCGCAAGACTATGCGGCGTTTTTGTTTCCCGACTTCGCGAGCGGCGCAAACGCGATCCGTCAAGTCGTGCAAGCGGAAATTCCGATTGCCTCTATGCGGTTGTCGGACGCGGACGAGACTTATTTCTTTCAGGCGTTCGGAAAAGTCGGCCAGGAGCCGACATGGAAAGACGGACTGCAGGCGCGGTTCCTGTCGCTGATGGGATTGGGCGAGAAGCCGTGCGCGCTGATTATGGGGCTTGAAGGCAATACCGCGAAGGTCGCGTTTGCGCGCAAAGCGGCGCGCTCGATCATCCGTGTTAATCGCGGCGTGTCGGTCGGGCGCGGGCCGGCGCAACGCTGGTATCAAGGGCGCTTTCACGGGCCTTACTTGCGCGATCCGCTGATGGATCGCGGCGTCGGCATCGATACGCTGGAGACGGCGACGACATGGTCGAATGTCGAGAACCTGCGCGACACCGTGCGCACGGCGATCGACAAGGCGATCCGAGCGAGCGCGCCGACGAATGGCGCGCAGGGCGTGGTGATGGCGCATATCAGCCACTCGTACCCCGACGGGGCGAGCCTTTATTTCACGTTCCTGTTCCCGCGCGACGTAGCGAACGACATTGCGCAGTGGCGCACGATCAAGACGGCGGCGAGCGAGGCCATCGTGCGCGCCGGCGGCACGATCAGCCATCACCACGGCGTGGGCGAGGATCACGTGGGCTGGCTTGAAGCCGAGAAGGGCGCGATCGGGATGGGTTTGCTGCGCGCGGTGAAGCGGGAGCTTGATCCGGCGGGGGTGCTAAATCCGGGGAAGTTGGTGCCCTAAATCAAAGCGACTGCCGAAGACGAAGCACTCAAGCGGCGACAGCGTTCTTGTGTTCGGTCAGACCTGCTTGCTGCATGAGACGCGCTTGCGTGGCGGCGCTGCGGTAGAGGAAGTCTCGCGGGAGACCCAGGCGCAAGCTCGCCTGGCAGGGCGGCGATTGCGGATCGAGCTTCACTTCGGCGAAGGTTCCAGCGGCTTTCAGCGCCAGCCAATCGGCGGTCGAGAGATCGTAGGCTTTGCCCAGTTCGAGCTTTTGTCTGATGAGCGGCGGGAGAATTGATACCGAGGCGCGCGCCAGAGCGCGGTGCAGGAATTTTGGGATGCCGGGGGCGGCCTGTCCCGATTGGATGATGGCGAGAAACTCTGCGACGATCGGGTGCGGTTCGAAACGATCCGCGCGGGCGTCCATCATGCGCAAGAAATCAGCCGATGAGTGCGGACATTCTTGCGCGCCGTAGAGGCGAGCGACCATGGCGCCATCGACGTAGAAGCGCGCTTGGTCGGTTTCCGACACCGGTGCGACGAAGCGTTGATAGGCGGTGAGGAAGCCGTATCCCGCGGTCGCGGCGACCCAGTCCAGTAGTTCTGTGTCGAGCGCGCGATAGGCCTCGCCCTTCGGCGTCTCGCCCTTGACCTTGGCGTGCATGTGGGTGACGCCTTGGATGACACGGCGCGCCGCGCTTTCCGGTCCGTAACAACCCACCAGCGCCGCAATGCCGGTGCGCTTGGCGCGACCGACCGGGTCGGCCTTGTAGGTCGAGTGATCCCACACGCCGGAGCGAATGCGCGCGTCGGCGAACTCCATCAGCACCGCCGCGACGCCACCGATGCCGAGCGCGACCTGGTTTTTGAAGATGCGCCATTGAACCGAATCGGGCGCGTGCAAAGCGGGCTCGCCGGCCGGTTGGGCGTAGTCGATCTTCCAGCCGAGATAGGAGGTCATTTCACTCATTGCGAGGTTCCGTTGCGGTTCATTACCTCGGCACGCGCGTCTGCAAGCGTACCGGCAGGCCGTCGATGCTTTTGGTGCGGTTCGCGATTTTTGCGAGACGGTCGGCTTCGGATATGGTGCTGTGATGTTTGCTCAGCGTCGTGCGTTCGCGTTCGAAGGTCATGTGGGGGACGCCCCAGCCGCAACTGGTTTGGACGCTGTCGACATCGAACTCGAAAATCTGGCGCGTGCCCGGCAGCAGGGTGAAGTGCGGCGCCAGTTCGTTCCAGCGCTCGTCTTGCGGCAGCGTTACGCGGCCACGGCCATAGATGCGCAGAATCAGCGCGGGCTGATCGAAGGCGCAGAACATGATTGTGGCACGGCCATCGGCGGTTAGATGCGCTTGGGTTTCGTTGCCCGAGCCGCCGACATCGAGATAGCCGACACGACGGCCGTCGAGGACGCGGAAACTGTTCATGCCCTTGGGGCTGAGGTTGATGCGCGCGTTTTGTGCCGCGGTGGCGACGAAGAAAACCGGTTGCTTGGCGATGAAGGCACGGTGATCGTCGGTCAAGGCATCGAAGAATTCCGACATGGGGCTTTCTCCCGGCTGATGACGGCGCGTCCGGTTTGGCGAACGATGCGCCACGGCACATCGTGTTTTCGTCCGCCGGCGGCGATAAGGCAAGTGCGCGCGCGGCGCGAGCATAGGTATCGTTACGGCTTGGCGACCACGTCTTGGCGTACCGCCCCATTTTGTACTTAAGGCCGCGCTAACCCCAAGGGTTTCAGGGCGATATTCAGGGGATTGAAACCTGTCTTTCATAGAGTTTGCCGCGCGCCGGTTGCGGCGCCGGACAGGGTTTCATGCACCAGGACACGCTCAAGCCGGCTCTCGAAATTCGCGGTCTTTGCAAGTCGTTCGATCGGCCTGCGGTCGAAGGGCTGGACCTTTATGTTCGCCCAGGCGAATTTTACATGCTGCTGGGACCCAACGGGGCCGGCAAGACGACGACGCTGCGCATGGTGAGCGGCTTGTTGCGGCCGGACGACGGCTCGATCTCCGTATTCGGCGTCGATGCGCTGGCCGATCCGGTGGCGGCGAAGCAGATCATCGGCTGGGTGTCGGACGAGCCGATGATCTACGACAAGCTGACGCCGAGCGAGTATTTGGAATTCGTTGCCGGGCTTTGGAACGTGGAGAGGGGCGTCGCCGAACGGCGCGCGCGCGATTTGATCGGGTGGTTGGGGCTTGAGAAAGTCGCGCATGCGCGGTGCGAGCCCTTCTCGCGCGGCATGCGCCAGAAGGTGGCGCTGGCCGGCGCTTTGGTGCACGAACCCAAACTCATCATATTGGACGAGCCGCTGACGGGACTTGATGCCGGCAGCGCGCGGCTCGTCAAGACCGTGCTGACCGAGCGCGTACGCGCGGGTGCTACCGTCATCATGACGACGCATATTCTGGAGATCGCCGAGCGCATGGCCGATCGCATCGGCGTGATTTCGGGTGGGCGCTTGATCGCGGAAGGCACGCTACAAGAGTTGCGCGAGCGCGTCGGCACGGGCGATTCCTGTCTTGAGGAAATGTTCCTGACGATCGTCGAACAGGACGCAGCCGCGGCATGAGCCAGGCCGGCACACTGACCTGGTTTGCACAGCACGAGACGCGACTGGCGTGGCGCGACGCGTTCGCGATGATGACGGGCGGGCGCGCCGACCGCGGGCGCAAGGTCGCCATCGGGATTCTTGCCTTCCAATTGTTCATCCATGCCGTGGCGTATTTTGCGATCGGAGGCATGGCGACGCTCGCGCTCGAAAATGACTTGCCGACGCTGATCGCCGTTACCGTCGGCGTCGTTTTGGCGGGCTCGGCGGTGTTGTCTCAAGCCATGGAAAGCGTGACGCGCACGTTCTATTCGCGTTCGGATCTCGACCTGATCTTGAGTTCGCCGGCGCAGGCGCACAGCCTGTTTGCGGTGCGCATCGGCGCCATCGCCGTGTCCGTCGGCGCGATGTCTTTGTTGCTGATCGGGCCTTTTATCAACGTTCTGGCGTGGCTCGGCGGCGTGCGCTGGCTGGGCGCTTACGGCGTGATCCTTGCGGTGGCGCTAACTGCGACCGCGCTTGCGATCGTTTTGACCGTCGGTCTTTTCAAACTTATCGGGCCAAAGCGGACGCGGCTTGTGGCGCAGATCGCCGCGGCGGTGATCGGCGGCTTGTTCGCCGTCGGGCTGCAGATGGCCGCCCTGTTTTCAACCGGAACGATGTCGCGCTTGGCGTTTCTACATTCCGACCAAGTCTTGGCGCACGCGCCCGGTGTCGACAGTGCCCTATGGTGGCCTGCACGCGCGGCGTTGGGCGACGTTCAAGCGCTGATCCTTGTCGTCATTGTGAGCCTGGCCGGGTTCGTGCTCGCGACCGTGCTCTTTGCGCCGCGCTTTGCGAATTTCGCGGTTGCGGCTTCAGGGGTCTCGCATGGCGGCACTCGTCTTCACGGCGCGGGGCGCGCGTTTCGCGTCGAGACGGCGTCCGCCGCTTTGCGCCGCAAGGAACGGCTGCTCATCCTGCGCGACCCGTGGTTGATCTCGCAGTCGTTGATGCAGTTGCTTTATCTGCTGCCGCCGGCGGCGCTGTTGTGGAACAATTATGCGGTTAGCGGCGGCGCGGCCGTCATCGTCGTGCCGGTGTTGGTGATGGCCTCCGGTCAACTTGCCGGAGCGCTCGCCTGGCTGACCATTTCCGGCGAAGATGCGCCGGACCTCGTGCTGACGGCACCGGTGGCGCCATCGCGACTTCTGCGCGCCAAGGTCGAAGCGGTGATGGATTGCATCGCCGTCGTGTTTTGCCCGTTCGTGATTGCGCTGGCTTTCATTTCACCAGGCGCGGCATTGGTGGCCGCGTGCGCCATCGCGGCGTCGGCGGCGTCGGCATCGGCCATCCAATTGTGGTTTCGTTCACAAGCCAAGCGCAGTCAGTTGCGCCGCCGCCATTCGTCGTCGCGCATTGCGACTCTCGCGGAGGCGCTTTCTTCAATCACGTGGGCCGCGGCCGGCGCCATTGCGGCGGCGGGCAGTTGGCTTGCGGTGTTCGTGGTGCTGATCGCAATCGGCATCGTCGCCGGTGTGCGGTACTTTAGCCCGGCGAGAGCGCAGGGTTAGACTGCGCCGCGCGGCCGGGCGCCTTCAGTAGCGCATGTAAGGCTTTCGCTCGCGCACCCACGCCTGTTCGTCCGGGTTCGTGAGCGCATCCAGATCTTTCGGAACCGCAGCTTTGTCGTCGACCCATTGGCGCAGCAGCGGCGAGCCGTTGATGACGTCGATCGCGAGTTTGCCGTGTTCGTATTCGTACGGAAAATCGCGCCAGAGCGGGTAGTCGGGATAGAGGCGGCGGATCGCTTTAAAGGCGAGCGTTTGGAGGCGCCAGGGTTTGAACGCTGCGTGATCGTAATGGCTGGGGTCTTCCGTGTGAGTCTGTATGCCGTTGCAGAGTTTGCCGACGTGCTTGTGGAAGGTGGGTTCGAACCAGCAGTCGCGCAGCGTGCAGCCTTTGAGCCAGTGTGGCGCTAAGGCGTGCATTTCTTTCATGACAGCCTTTGCGTCGATGTCGGGCGCGCCGAAGATTTCGAGCGGGCGCGTGGTGCCGCGGCCCTCCGAGAGCGTCGTGCCTTCGAGCATCACCGTGCCGGCATAGGCGCGCGCCATCCAGAGATTCGGCGCGTTGGGGCTGGGGTTTACCCAAGTGCGTTGGCCCAAGGGCCAGCCGAAGCCGGGTGCGGCGTCAGGTTGCCAGCCTTGCATTTCGATGACGCGATAGTCGACGTCGAGTTTCAGCGTTTTGATGAACCATGATCCAAGCTCGCCGAGCGTCAGGCCGTGGCGCATCGGCATGGGACCAGCGCCGACGAAACTTTCCCAACCGGGGCGCAGCGTCAGGCCTTCGATGGGGCGGCCGGCGGGATTGGGGCGGTCCAAAACCCAGACGGCTTTCTTATGGTTCGCCGCCGCTTCCAGCATGTAGCGCAGCGTCGTGATGAAGGTGTAGATGCGGCAGCCCAGATCCTGCAGATCGACGAGGACGACATCGAACGCGTCCATCATCGCGCCGGTCGGCTTGCGCACTTCGCCGTAGAGGCTGAATACGGGGACGCCGTGAACGGGGTCGTTGAAGTTCGGCGATTCGACCATGTTGTCTTGCTTGTCGCCGCGCAATCCGTGCTGGGGCCCGAACGCGGCGGTGAGCTTGATATCGCCGGTGGCGGCAAGCGCGTCGAGCGAATGGGTCAAGTTTTGCGTCACCGAAGCCGGGTGCGCGACGAGCGCGACGCGCTTGCCCTGCAGGGGCGCGCGAAGTGCAGGCTCGGAGAGCAGTCTGTCGATGCCAAATTTCATGTCAGCTCACGCAGTTGGAAGTTCGAGGGCGAATCCGTCGGGGTGATGAAAGTCGGGTTTGCCCGGAGGGTGCGCAAGGGCCCAGTAGGATTTGCGGCCATTCGCTTCTTCGATCACCGCCGAGAGGGCGAGATGCCACGGAGCATTGGTCGGAATGAGTTGGAGGTCGAGCACGGCTTTTAGCTCGAAGTTCTGGGCGGCTACGGTCACGTCAGTTCGCGGCGGGCGTATTGCGTTCGGCGCGCTCATGCCTTCGCGATATCCCGTGAAGCGATACGCGGCCCATTGCGTCGATGGCGCGAAGTTGAATTCGTAATATTCAGCACCGCTTCCGGCGCGGATAAATACTTCAAGGCAAGTCGTGCGCCAAAGTTCGTCAGTGCGCGTGGGGGCGGTTGACGGTGGCAAACGCAAGTTGCCCGTCAGGCCGGTGACGAGATAGGTCAGCACCAGGGCGCCCGGACTCGGACGCGAAACCCCGACTGAGATGCCCGAAACGACATCGCACGGGGTGTCGGCGTGCGGCTTCAGCGTCGTGCGCGTGTCCATTCGTTAGCGCCGCTCGCCACCCGCGTCACGATGTATCGTCACGCAGCCGATCGCATCGTCGGGGTAGTGGATCGTCTCTTGACCAACCTTTCGTGTTCCGATTGCGATAAAGACAGCCGGAGCTTGCGACTTGTTCGCTAGGTGGTGGGCATTGGCACTGCCGGCGCGGAATCCCGCGAACGAACCCGCAGTCAAAGTGTGCTCGCCGTTGTCATCGATCAGAGTTAGTTCTCCAGACAAGACGAAGACAAACTCGTCTTCGCCTTCGTGCCAATGCCGCAGACTTGAGATCGACCCAGGTTCGAGCATGACGTGATTTACACCGAACTGCGCAATTCCAGCGACCTTGCCCAGTTGCGCCTCGTGCTTGCCGGCGAAGAGATCCCTTTTGATGGGACTCGAGATCGATGCAGGCAAGCCAACCTGCACAGGCACTTGCGAGATGTGCCGAAGCTTGGTCTCCGCCATTGCGCAACTCCCGTTCATGCGCGCTTTTTCAACCCACCCGCACCATGCGCTTGCCGAAATTGTCGCCGGCGAGGAGGCCGATAAGGGCTTTCGGGGTGTTTTCGATGCCGTCCATGATGTCTTCCGGCACTTTGATTTGGCCGGACTTCACCCATGATTGGAGGTCGCTCATCGCCTTGTCGCGCTCGGCGTTGAAGTCCATCACGATGAAGCCTTGCATCGTCAGGCGCTTGGTCACGATCAAGCCCGGAATGCCGCGAGGGCCGTGGCGGGGGGCGGCGCCGTCGTATTGGCTGACCGCGCCGCAGCAGGAGATGCGGCCGTGATTGTTCATGCGGAAAAGGCAGGCTTCCAAGATGTCGCCACCGACATTGTCGAAATAGACGTCGATGCCCTTAGGGGCGGCGTCCTTGAGTGCGCCGCCGACGGCTTGTGCCTTGTAGTCAATCACGGCATCGAAGCCGAGGTCGCTTTTCAGCCAAGCGCATTTCTTTTCGCCGCCCGCGATGCCGATGACGCGGCAGCCTTTGAGTTTTGCAATTTGGCCAACGAAGACGCCGACGGAACCGGCTGCCGCCGAGACAACCACGGTCTCGCCCGCTTTCGGTTTGCCGACGTTGAGCAGGCCGAAATATGCCGTGAGGCCCGCGATGCCATAGACGCTGAGCAGGTGCGAGAGCGGTTCGATGCGCGGGAGTTTTTGCGCGTGCTTTGCGGGCAGTGCGGCGTATTCCTGCCAGCCGGTGTCGGCGAAGACGAGGTCGCCGTTCGCGAAGCCGGGTGCCTTTGCCTCCACGACTTCTGCGACGGCACCGCCGGCCATCACCTGCCCCGCCTCGATCGCGGCGCGGTAGGTGGCGCCTTGCATCCAGGCGCGGTTGGCGGCGTCGAGAGAGATCAACTTCGTCTTGAGCAGAAGTTCGCCGTCTTTTGCTTGCGGCATCGCTCCTTGCGCGAGGCGGAAGTGTTCGGGCCCGAGTTTGTCTTTCGGGAGTTCGACGATGTGGATCTGGCGGTTGACGGCGGTCATGGCGTTTGGTCCGGGTTTGGCCCGATGAGGATAGCTTCGGCGCCGAGAAAGAAGAAGGAAGAAAAGTGATTCACGCGAAGACGCGAAAAGAAGGAATGAAGGAATGGCGCTTCGCGCCGAACTCGCTCCTGGCGCGAAGCGCCGGCAATCCTTCGGTCGCGGGCTTCGATGACGTTGGAATTTGTTTTCGCGTCTTATCTTTTTCTTTTCGCGGCTTCGCGAGAATTCTCTTCTTCCCGCCTAGCCCTCGAACGCCTTGCGCAGGGCTTTGGCGGCGTCGGCGATCGCCGTGCGGGCCACCGGCAGCACGCCTTGCATGTTGAAGAAGCCGTGCACCATGCCGGGATAGTCGACATGAACCGCGGCGACGCCGGCCCGGTTGAGTTTGTCGGCGTAGGCTTTGCCCTCATCCCGCAGCGGATCGAAGCCCGCGGTCACGACGTAGGCGCGCGGCAGGCCCGCGACATCGGGTGCCGCCAGCGGCGAGACGCGCCAATCGTTTGGGTCGGAGCCCGGCGCGTATTGATCGAAGAACCAGGTCATGGCCTGCTTCTCCAACACGTAGCCTTGGGCGAAAGCATTCATCGACTTGGTTTCGGCTTTGAATTGCGTGACCGGATAGATCAAAAGTTGGTAGACCAAACGCGGGCCGCTTTTCTTTGCCATCAGGCACATAACGGCCGCCAAATTGCCGCCGGCGGAGTCGCCACCGACCGCGATGCGGTTCGCGTCGATGCCGAGATTCGATGCGTTTTGCTCGACCCATTTCACCGCGGCATAGCAATCGTCGACGGCGGCGGGAAACTTGTGCTCGGGCGCCAGCCGATAGTCGACCGAGATCACGCGCGCGCCGGTGTCGTTCGTGAGCGTGCGGCAGAGCGCGTCATGCGTGTCCAGATCGCCGATCACCCAGCCGCCGCCGTGAAAATAGACGAGCGCAGGCAGCGCCGCGCCGCCGCCGGCCACCGGCGAATAAAGGCGCAGCTTGATCTGATCGCCGGATGGACCCGCGAACGAAACGTTTTCAATCTTGCCGATGGCGATGCCTTGCGGCTCCAGCGTTTGCGACATCATGCGGTAGAGTTCGCGACCCTGCCCTGGCGGCACCTCCCACAGCTTCGGCATGGGGTTGGCTGCCATTTGTTCGAGCAGGCCTTTTACTATCGCGTCGAGCGGCATTTCATCGGACCTTTTTGCGGTATCGTCGGCGGCATCAAATAGGCGCGACAAGGCGTGTGCAAGGCGGAAGCATTCAACCGGGAGCGCTCTCAACAACTTCGACGCGATCATCGATGGCGATTTCGCCCGGCGTTAACACTTTGCCGCCGACGCCTGCGCTCCGTTCCGGTTGCAATGTAGCGTGCCGCATCAGACAACGATCACGTCCTGTGGCGGCACTCTGGCGTAGAGCGCCTCAACGAGTTTGGCGCGGCGGTCGAGGGTGGCGCGTTGGTTGACGTAGCCCTTGTCGGTGATTTCGTGGCCGTCGATCGACGGGGGTTCGCTCATGAGCATGAGGCGCATGACTTTGCCGGAGGATCCGCCGGCGTTCTTGTTGTGCTTGCGCAGACCTTCGCGCACAAAGTCGATCACGGCTTGCGAGCGCAAGATTTCGTCGGGTGTTGCGAGATTCGCGTCGGCGCAGATTTCGCGCGCCGCGCCCATGTTCGGCCAGGCGAGAACGCCGACGAATTCCTTGTCGAGCCCGGCGATGACGCAATCTTGGACCAGCGGCGAGAGCGCCGCGATGACTTCGGCGCGCAAGGTTCCGACCGAAACCCAGGTGCCGGAAGAGAGTTTGAAGTCCTCCGTCACGCGGCCGTCGAAGATGAGGCCTTTTGCGGGTTCGTAAGGGTCGACGAATTTCGCGGCGTCGCCCAGTTTGTAGAAGCCTTCCTCGTCGAAGGCGGCCTGCGTGAGATCGGGGCGATTGAGGTAACCGGGCGTGACGGTGGGTCCCTTGACGCGTACTTCGAGTTTCTGACCGTTGGGCACTAGCTTTAACGTGATGCCCGGTAGCGGCAGGCCGATGAGGCCGACGCGCTCGGTGATCCAATGAACGACGGTGATGCCTTGCGTTTCGGTGGCGCCGTACATCGTCGTGAGCGCGATGCGATGGCCGGTCGATTTGATTGCCAGCGCCTGCATGCGTTCGTAGAGGTCGTCGGAAAGCGTGGCGCCGCCGTAGCCCATGTAGCGCAGCTTCGCGAAGAACTTGTCGCGCAGCGCGTCGTCGCGTTCCATCGCTTCGGCAAGCATCGCAAACGCAATGGGCGCCGAGCCGAAAACGAGCGGCGAGATTTCGCGCAAATTGCGCATTGTCTCGTCGAACATGCCCGGAATGGGCTTGCCGTTGTCGAGGTAGACGGTGCCGCCTGCATTCAGATTGCCGTTGAAGCCGATATTGCCGGCGGAGATGTGGTTCCAAGGCATCCATTCGAGGCTTTCGGGAATCTCGTCGGGGTCCTTCGGTTCGGCGCGCAACGATTCCTGCGCGGCGACGACGGCGCACATCATGAGGTGAGTTTGAACGACGCCCTTGGGCATGCCGGTCGAGCCGGAGGTGAAGAGATACTTTGCGATCGTGTCGTGCGTGATCGCATCCATCGCGGCGCGGACGGCGGGACCTGCATTCGTTTGCAGCAGGCTGTCGTAGGACGTCGACGCCAGGTCGGGCGCCGGCGTGACGGTGACGATTTCGATGCCCGTGAGGTCGAGTGACTTCAACGCTTTGGCGTAGAGCGCGCCGTTATCGACAAAGATCATTTTCGGCTTCGTCAGATGGGCGACGTGGCGGAGTTTGCCGTGGTCTTGGCTGAACAACGAGTACGCGACGGAGACGGGCGCGACCGGCACGCGGGCTTTCATAGCGCCCAGCATCATAACGGCGTGTTCGATCGAGTTGGACGAGAGGATCAGCAGCGGTGCATCGGGGCCGAGTTTGCGATCGAGCAAGCTTTGCGCGACGGCGCTAGCGCGCTGGTTCGCCTCGCCATAGGTCATAAAACGCCAAGGACCTTGCGGCGTGCGTTGGGCGATGAAGTTGCGTTGCGGGTGCTGTGCCGCGCGTTCTTCCAAGAGATGCGCGATCGAGCGGTGCATCGGCCCGAGGTCGTAGAGCGAGCGAATAATGTAGGAACCGTCGGCGCGCGCCTGCGAATAGATTTTCGGCGGCAGCATCGGCAGAGGTTTGAACGGCGGCAAGGATTTCGACGCCAGTGTGGCGGTCATTGGGCGTTCCTCAAGTTTCTCAAATGGCTTTATGGAACGATATTGCACAAGCTGGACGAGATTGTCGCGGGGGCGATTAGACGACGTCGCGGCCGGATTCGGCCGGTGCGTCCGATAGAGCGCTTTCGATGACGCGCAATCCGCGTTCGAGCGCCGCCATATCGGGCGGTGCGCCAACGCAGAGGCGCAGGCCCGCCACTTCGCCGGCTTTGACGATGGGGGCGGAGGGCGGTGTGACGGCGACGCCGCTGCGCAAGGCTCGGCCGGCGACACGCTCAGCCTTGAGTTCGCTCATCGGCAGCCAGACATGCGGCGCGGCAGCGACGTAGGGACCCTCGATCACTTTGCCCAAAATCTGCCGAGCCAATTTCGTGCGCGCGACGATTTCGGCTTTGACCGACGTCGCGATGTCGTCGGCCGTGCCGTCTTCGATCCATTGCGTGCCGATCAGCGCGCCGAAACTTGCCGGGGCATAGGATAAGGCACGCACAGTTCTGACGACGCGCTCGAAACGGTCGTCGTCCGGCGCGACGAGGTAGCCGCAACGCAGACCCGGCGCGAGCGTCTTCGACAGCGTTGCGATGTAGAATGTGCGCTCAGGCGCCAGTGTTGCGATCGCGGGTGGCGAGGCGTCGCCCTGTGCGAAGTGGCCGTAGGCGTCATCTTCGACGATTGTGAGGTGGCGGTCGCGGGCAATCTTGGCGATGTCGGCCCGGCGCTTCGCGCCCATCATGCGGCCGGTCGGGTTTTGAAGCGTTGGGATCGTGTAGAGTATCTTGCTTCCGGCCGCCGCGGCGCGATCGAGCGCATCGGGCAACAGGCCTTGCTCGTCCATCGCGAGGCCCACGAGGCCAAAGCCAAGCTGTTCGGCGAGCGCTTTCATGCCGAAAAATGTTGCGGCTTCGGTCATCACGGTATCGCCGGGGCGGCAAAGCGACGAAAATGCGAGCGCCAACGCGTGCTGCCCGCCTTCGCACACGACGAGGCGCTGCCAATCGGCGCCGGTGAAGCCCGCAGATCGTGCAAGCCAATTTGCGCCGGCGCGTCGATGCGCGGTGTGCCCTGTCGGCGGCGCATATGAAAGATGGTCGGCAAAATCGGCACGGCGGCGCAGGGCGAGAAACGCGTCGCCGAGGCGTGCGGCAGCGGCGGTGGCCGGCGAGATGTTGCGGCTGAAATCGATCGTAGGGTCGCGGCCGGCGACGCGTATGTCGCCCGGAGCGCCGGCGATAAAGCTGCCGCGGCCCACGGTTGCGGTGAGCAAGCCGCGACGACGCGCCTCGGCGTAGGCTTTCGTCACCGTGCCGACGCCAACTTTCAAGCGGTAAGCGAGATCGCGTTGCGGCGGGAGTTGCGCACCAGGCGGCAGAGCGCCCGATGCGACGTCACCTTCCATGGCGTCGATGAGTTGCTCGTAGATCGGCTTTGAGCTTTTGCGCAAGGCGGGCTGCCACATAGCGGGCTCCATATTGTCTTATGGGACAATATCATAATTGACTTGGTATTGTACCATAGCAATATGGAGACAATTGGACTTTACCGAAAGACTCATTCCATGAACGAAACGATGTACTTGGCGCTGGCTACGTTTTGTTTCGTGTCGTCGATCACGCCTGGGCCCAACAATCTGATGCTGTTGGCGTCGGGGGCGAATTTCGGGTTCCGGCGGACGTTGCCGCACCTGCTTGGCGTGACAATCGGATTCGGGGCGATGGTGCTGGCCATCGGGTTGGGCGTCAGCGGACTTTTTGCCACCTACCCTGCCCTTTACGCGGTGCTGCGCGTGGCCGGCGCGGCCTACATGCTGTGGCTTGCGTGGCGCATTGCGACCGCAACCGGGCTCGGCGACTCCGGTACAGCCGCGCGACCGATGAGCTTTTTCGAAGCTGTCGCGTTTCAGTGGATCAATCCGAAAGCGTGGGCGATGTCGCTGGGCGCTATTACTGCGTTCGTCGTGCCCGGCCAGTTCTTCGTTGGTGTGCTTATCGTCACCGGCGTTTTTACAGCGATCAATTTGCCTTGCGTGGCGTCGTGGGCGGGGTTCGGCGTGTTGTTGCGCGGATTTCTCGATCGCCCGTGGACACTGCGCGCGTTCAACGTGACGATGGCGCTGTTGCTGGTGTTGTCGCTGTATCCGATGTTCGAGGACCTCAGCGCGGCGGCCTAAGTCGCACTCGCGCAACGCGTAACTTTCGATCTCGGTGGCCACGAGATGATTAAGGAGCGCGGCGTTGACGTTTGCGAGACGATCCGAGGCGCGCGAGCACGCGTAACTGTAGAAGTCACGCGATCACATGCTGCAATCGCACGCGCGCTGCGTGTGTGCGACACTGCGTTGCAGAACATGTTGGAAACTTCGGCGCAAAACTTGAGTCAAGCGAAACACGCTTCAAATGTCGGCGACAGACGCGAAAAAAAAGTCAGCGCGCAAAATCTCAACGCGCATACCGTGCGCCTGCCCGAAATGCTTCGAAAATGCTCGCGAATTTCTTATAATCCGTGTACTGACTAATTGAACGCGCGTCGATTCTCCGGATCGCAGCGCTTGACAGCGCGGGCGTCATGTCGGAATTTCTCTCGGGGCTTGATGGACGGACGACGCGCCTAGCAACCGGCGCTGAAATTCACTCCGGCTCCGCCGTTTGAAAAAAGATTCACATCGGTCAGATGTGAGCGCAAAGAATGGACGCAGCCATGCTCGATACAAAAACAAAGCTATATCTCGAACATCCGCTGAACTGCCGTACCGCCGCAACGATCGGCGCCGCCTCATAACCACTGCGCCGTTCGGCGCAGTTTCTTCAAAGTCCTTTTTCTGATCGCCGCGCGTTATGCGGGCTCGCCGTATATTCGTCTCGTGAACGCCATACGCTTCGCGAGAATATCTATTTCACATTTGGTCAAAAGCGTGAGGTCTGAGCCGGCACGCCATAATGAACATGAGGGAGATGGTTTCGATGAGCACACTCGATCCTGAGCGTTGGTTCGACAACATTTGGTGGCGCGTACGCGAGCAGTTGCGCGCGACGATGGACGAACGGCACTTCGATTTCTGGATAGCGCCATTGCAGGCCATCTCGGCCGATCCCGGGCGTGTCGTCATTGCTTGCAGGAGTCACTTTCAGCGCGACCAAACGGTCGATCGATACGGTCAGCGCATTGCCGACTTGATTATCGTGCACGTTCCGAAGCTGGCATGCGTAGACTTTATCGTAGATTCCGCGCCAAAGATGCCGCCTTCGCCCACCAAACCGCGGGGAATTCGCATCGCGAGAGTGCCCTCCCTTTCGTTGACGGTGGCGCGGCCTGCGATGCCGTCTTCCGCCATCGCAGAGCCGCTGCCTCCCGCTGGCGACGATGAGAGCGTCGCAACCGGCGAGCCGCGCGTGTTTATCGAGGATGTAAAACGCAAGGTGGCCGAACGCTATGCCGTGTCCGTAGCAGACTTAGAGTCGGCCAGCCGCAAGCGCGAGCATGTTCGACCTAGGCAATTGGCCATGCACCTATCGCGAACGCTTACGAAGAGATCGTTCCCCGAAATCGCACGCCGATTTGGGTCGCGCGACCATTCCACAGTGATTCACGGGTGCAAAAAGATCGAGGGACTGCGATTGAGCAACCCGGCAATGGCAGCGGAAATCGAGGAATTGCTGCGCATGTTCGCCAACTGACGTCACGCGTTCATTAGACTGCTGGCGGTGGTGCGCGCAACCACGGTAGAGTGCGCGCCACCGGAGCACTTCGCCACATGGCTGACATTTTCGACAATTATCGAGACGAATTTCGCGCGCGCGTCCTGGGCGGGCGGCCGCGCACGCTGCTTGAGATCGGCAGCGGCGACGGCGGGTTTCTGAAGACCGTCAAAGGCGAAGTCGAGCGATTGTGCGGCATAGATCCCGATGCGCAGAACGTTTCCAACTTGCGGGCCGAAGGGTTCGAGGCGATCCAGGGATCAGCGGAGAAATTGCCGTTCGCCGACGGCGAATTCGACGTTGTCGTGTTTTCCTTCACGCCGCACCACATTGCCGATTGGGCTGCGGGGCTGAACGAAGCCATGCGCGTGGCGCGTCACAGCGTCGAGATCCTGGACGTTTGGTACGACGACACGATCGCCGACCAGCGCACGGCGCATGCGCTCGATCGTTGGCTCAAGACCATCGACCGGCGCATGGGCATGGTGCACAACGACACGCTGTCGCCAGGCGCATTGCTTGAGCCGGTGATGGGGCGGCGGAATGTGACGTTCGATTACGCCTGCCGGCGCATCGCCTCGCCGCTCAACATCGAAGAAACGATGGCAGAAGGCCACGCAAAGCTCGCTAAGGTCGACAACGACCCGGCGTTGGCGGCGGAATTCGAACAGATCATCTCGGCGGCGCGGCGCGAGGGAATGACGGACGAAGGCGCGATCTTGATGACGATCGAGAAATAGGCGCGCTTTAGAAGCGGTCGGGGCGCATGACATCGACGTCCGAGACGCAAACCACGCCCGGATAGTCCTCGAAGAAGGCTACGAGCTTTTCTAGGACGCGGTCGGCCGCGTCGTTGGATGTCAGGGCGAAGATCAAGCGCTTTTCTTCCGCGCCGCTGAGCCCTTCGGAATGCCAGTCGCCCGTCGCGCCGTGACCCTCGACGCCGGCAAAAACGCTCCAGCCGCGCACGCCTTCGGACTTGAGGATCGCTTCGACGCGGCTCAGCACCGGGGCTTCTACGATGATTTCCAATTTGCGGCGGCGGACGGTTTGCATAGCGCTAGCCCAGGACGGTTGCGACAACCGCCTGATAGAGCGGTATGCCGATGAGCAGGTTGAAGGGAAACGTGATGCCAAGCGATAGCGTAAGATAGACGCCGGGGTCGGCTTTTGGCAGTGCGATGCGCATGGCGGCAGGTACCGCGATGTACGACGCGCTCGCCGCCAGGATCGCTAGTACCGCAGCGTCGGCGGGTTTGACCCCGAGCAGGGCGGAGAGTGCGATCGACATGGCGCATGAAACCAGCGGCATCGACAGGGCAAACAGAACGAGAGGCACCGTCATCGTCTTCGCTTCGCGCAAACGACGCGCCGCCACGAGGCCCATGTCGAGCAGGAAAAGCGCCAACACGCCTTGGAACAGCGGATTGACGAAAAGGTCGAGTTTGGCCATGCCGCGTTCGCCTGTCACGGCGCCGATGACGAAGGAGCCGACGAGCAGAACAACCGAGCCGTTGAGCAAAACTTCGCGGAGCAAATTGCCGCGCAAGCCCTGTTTGCCGGCAGCGTCGCCGCCTGCGAGAAGCAATGCCGTGAGAATTGCCGGCGTTTCCATCAAAGCGACGACAGCGACCATGTAACCGCCAAAGGGAACGCCGAGCGCGCGCAAATATTCGGTGCCGGCGGCGAAGGTCACCACCGAGACTGAGCCGTAATGCGCTGCGGTTGCGGCCGCAGTCGTGCGGTCGAGGCGCGCGACCGAACGCAGCGCGTAGAACGCGACGACCGGGATGATGAAACTCAAGATGACGCCCGTGGCGCCGGCGTTGAAGAAATCCGCCGTCAGTCCTGCGCGCGACGCCTCGACGCCGCCCTTGAAGCCAATGGCCAACATCAGATACAGCGCCAGCGTCTTAGCCGCAGCGTCGGGAACGGCAAGGTCCGAACGCAGAAGGCCCGCGAAGAGCCCGAGCGCGAAAAAAAGTACGGCGGGTGTGAGTAGATTGTTGGCGGCGAGGCTGAGCGCTTCGGGCATTAAGTTTTCCGTGCGTTGCGAGCCTGGGTCATGCGGGCTTCGGGGACGGCGAACTCAGCACTCGGCCTGGCGCCGACTCGTGCGGCCCACGCGAGCAGATGGGAGCACTCGTCAGGAATATCAACGCCGATGAAGCGGGCAAAATCGAAGGTGGACTGCGCCACGATGTCGGCCATGGTGTAGCGGGTGCCCGCGAAATAGTCGCGACTTTTCAGTTCGCGATCGAACAGATGGCAAGCGCCGGCGATGATTTTGCGGTTGGCTTCGCCGTAGTCCTTAAACTGTTGGCCCATGGTCGCGGTCGCCACCGCCGCGGTGAAGGGATGGGTATGAACCCAAACTTGGCCGACCGGCGTCATGAGGCGGAACTCGATGCGGCGGATCCACATGTCGATGGTGGCGCGTTCCTTTGCGTCGCGCCCGAACAGGTTCGGCTCGGGGTGCAGTTCTTCGAGGTAGCGGCAGATCGAAACGCTTTCGGAGAGATGCGTGCCGTCGTCGAGTTCGAGCACTGGCACTTGGCCGAGCGGGTTGCGCGCCAGGTGCTCGGGCGATTTGTGGGCGCGTTGCATGAGCGGGGTTGGCACCAACTCAATGTCGATGCCCTTTTCCTTCATGAAGATGCGGACACGGCGCGGATTGGGCGCGGGGTCGGCCTCGTTGTAGAGTTTCATCTCTAGTTCACGCGCCGCGCCCTGCCCGCCCAATACGGTTCGCGCAGTTCGCGGCGGAGGATTTTTCCGCTCGGGTTGCGCGGCAAAGCTTCGATGAAGTCGACCGACTTCGGCAGTTTGTAGCCGGCGATGCGGCTGCGGGTAAAGGCGATGATGTCTTCGGCGGTTGCGGTTTGGCCCGGTTTGAGGACGACGATGGCTTTGACCGCCTCGCCCCATTTGTCGTCGGGGACGCCGATGACGGCGACGTCGGCCACCGCTGCGTGGCCGAAGACGGCATTTTCGACTTCGGCCGGGTAAATGTTCTCGCCACCCGAAACGATCCTGTCCTTCACGCGGTCGTGGATGAAGAGGAAACCGTCTTGATCGAAGAAGCCGGCGTCGCCGGTGTAGAACCAACCGTCCTTGATCGACTTGGCGGTCGCTTCGGGTTTGTTCCAATAGCCCTTCATCACCGTGCCGCCCTTGATCGCGATTTCGCCGACGGCGCCTTGCGGCGCGTCTTTGCCGTTCTCGTCGAACACTTTGATTTCGAGGCCGGGATAGGGTTTGCCGCACGAGCGCAGCAAAGTGCCGCGATGGTCTTCGGGTTGGAGCGCCGTGCCGGCGCCGACGGTTTCGGTTAGGCCGTAGAGTTGGGTGAAACCGCAGCCCTTGAAGATCGCTTGTGCCGTCTTGAGCAGCTCCTCGGTGATCGGCGAGGCGCCGTAGAAGATGCGTTTCACGCAGGAGATGTCGGTCGTTTTGATGCGCGGATGTTGGACCAGCATGAGGATGACGGCGGGCACCAGAAACATGTTCTGGACGCGGTATTTTTCGATCATGTCGAAGACGCCATCGGGCGTAACGGTCTTCATCACGACGCCGAACGAACCTTGGGCCAGCGTGTTCAGGCCCATATTCGTGCCGGCGACGTGGAAATTCGGCATGGCGACCAGGTTGGGTTCGCCGGCGTCGAACTCGCCCCACTTGGCGTCGGTCGCGGATTTGAAGAACGCCATGTAGTTGCCGTTCGTCAGCTGTACGCCTTTGGGATTTCCGGTGGTGCCGGAGGTGTAGAGCTGGATCGCGTCATCGTCCTGCTTGGTGGGCAGGTGCGGGTCCTTGTCGCTTTGCTTGTCGCGCCAGGCGAAATATGCGGGCCAGGTTGCGTGGCCGCCGTCGAGGGCGATGATGTGTTTGAGTTTTGGGCAGTCTTTTTTGATCGCTTCGATCATGGGCGCGAATTCTGCGCCGACGAAGATGACCTCGCAGCCGGCGTCGTTCATGACGTAAACGATCTCAGGGCCAGCCAGGCGCCAGTTCACGCCGACGATCACCGTGTTCGACTTGAAGGCGCCGAGCAGGACTTCGAAGTAGGTGTCGGAGTTCATGCCCATATAACCTATGCGGGCATCCGGTTTTTGGCCGAGGGCGATGAGGCCGTTCGCGACCTGGCTCGTCTGCTTGTCGAGCGCCGCGTAGGTCGTGTCGCGGCCTTGAAAGTGCATTGCAACAGAGTTGCCGCGCTTCTTGGCCTGTTGGCGCGAAATATCGGACAGGACCTTCAGGCCGGTGAAATCGTACATTTGTGCCCTCCCATGGCGTCTTTATTTTGGCGCCAATGTAGCGACGCCGGGCGTAGAGGCAATGGCGGCGGCGAAATTCCTTTCACAGGCGTCCTGGATCGATAAAGTGCCTCGATCACCATCGAACAGCGAGTGCGACCATGGCCCGTGTGCCTTATCCCGACCCGACCCACCTTTCGCCCGAGACGCGCGAAGTGTTGGGCAAGATGCCGCCTTTGAACATCTTCCGCATGATGGCGGGGGGCGAGGGTTTGCTGAAGGCGTTCACGCGGATGGGGAACTATCTGCTGTTCAAGTCGAAGCTCGACCCGATCTTGCGCGAGATCGCGATCATTCGAGCCGGCGTGTTGTCGAAGGCGACGTACGAGGTGCATCAACACGAGCGTATCGGGCGCGACTTGGGAATGAGCGACGCGCTGATCAAGGCGATCCATGCGGGGCCCGATGATGCGGGGTTTAACGAACTGCAACGGCTCGTGATGCGCTATACCGACGATGTGGTGCGCAATGTGCGCGCGGGCGATGCCACGTTCGCACCGCTGTCCGAGCGGCTGTCGTTGCAGGAGATGCAGGAGCTGACTGTGACCATCGGCTATTACATGATGGTGAGCCGGTTCCTCGAAACGTTCGACGTCGATATCGAGCAAACGGGAACGAAGGGCGTGTCGTTTCCCGACTCGCAGAAGCGCTCGTCATGAGCGAGGCGGAGCGGCCGATGGCAGCCGAGTCGCGCGGCGAGGCGCCGGGGCGCGGGCGACTTACCGGGCGGCGCATTCTTGTCGTGGGCGGCGGGCAGGACGATCGCGGCCAAGACGATGCGCCGGTCGGCAACGGGCGGGCGATGTCGGTGTTGTTTGCGCGCGAGGGGGCGCGCGTGGCTGTCGCAGACCGCAACATTCAAAGCGCGGAAGCAACCGTCGCGCTGTCGATGAATGGGGTGGCGATTGCGGCCAATGTGGCCATGCCAGACGATATCGTCGCGATGGTCGGCGGCGCAGCGGCGAAGCTCGGCGGGCTCGATGGGCTTGTCTATAACGTCGGTATCGGCGTCGGCGATCCGTGGCTTGCCGGGGCGACCGCCGAAAGTTGGGACAAGGTGTTTGCCGTTAATTTGCGCGGGGCGATGCTGACCTTGAAGGCAGCGCTGCCGGTGCTCGCGGACGGTTCGTCGGTGGTGCTGATTTCTTCGATTGCTTCAATGAAGCCCGGAAGCCGTTTGCCGGCCTATGATGCGTCGAAGGCGGCGTTGACCGGGTTGATGCGGCACGCCGGAATCGAAGGCGAGCGGCGCGGGATTCGGGTCAACATCATCGCGCCTGGCTTGATGGATACGTCGATCGGGCGCGAGGCGACGCGCGGGCGGCCGGGGCGCGCGAAGACGCCGGTGCCGCTGGGGCGTCAGGGCACGGGATGGGAGACGGCTTATGCCGCGCTCTTTCTTATGTCGGATGAAGCGGCCTACATTACCGGTCAGACATTGGCCGTCGACGGCGGCATGACGGGATTGCGCTAACGCCGAGGAGATTCTTGTGAGCGACAACAGGCAGACGTGGCTTGAGGGTGCAAAGGCGTTGTTGCCGGAGACGGTGACGTTGCGTCGGAAAATTCACGAGCATCCGGAGCTGGGGCTGCATTTGCCCAAGACGGTCGCGGCCGTGCGCGAGGCGCTAGAGGGGCTCGATGTAAGGATCGAAACGGGGCCTTCCACTTCCGGCATGATCGTGACGCTGCAGGGGCCGACGCAAGGGCGCACGGTTTTGCTGCGCGGCGATATGGATGCGCTGCCGATGCCGGAAGACACTGACCTGCCGTTCAAGTCGAAGGAGCCGGGACGCATGCATGCGTGCGGGCACGACTCGCATACGGCGATGCTGACGGGGGCAGTGAAGTTGTTGCATCAGCATCGTGGTCGATTGGCGGGCACGGTGAAGTTCATGTTCCAGCCGGGCGAGGAAGGTTACTTCGGTGCGCGCTATATGATCGAGGACGGTTTGATCGACCGGCACCCTAAGCCCGACGGTGCGTTCGCCATGCACATCACGCCGAACGTGCCGACCGGAATTTTCACGGCGAAGGCGGGGGCGTTCATGGCGTCGACCGATACGCTGGAGGTGCGTGTCATCGGCAAAGGCGGGCACGCGTCGGCGCCGCATCACACCGTCGATCCAATGCCGATCGCGTGCGAAATCGTGCTGGCGCTTCAGAGCTTCGTCACGCGCAAGATCAATGCGTTCGATCCGGTCGTGCTGACCATCGCCAAGATCGACGGCGGAACGACGAGCAATGTTATCCCTGAGTCGGTGAATTTGCTCGGCACGTTGCGCTCTGTGTCGGAAGGTTCGCGCGCGCGAGCCAAGGAAGGCTTGAAGAAAGTCATCGAGAAGATCGCAGAGGCGCACGACGCGCGGGCCGAAGTGAAGCTGACACCTGGATACGACGTAACCGTGAATGACGGTCGTATGGTCACGCTTGCCGCCGACGCGGCGCGCGGTTTGTTCGGCGACAAGGGGTTTGTGCCGATGCCGTCGCCCGTGATGGGTGCGGAAGATTGGTCCTATGTCTTGCAGCGCATTCCGGGCTGCATGGTGTTTTTGGGCGTTGCACCCGAAGGCTGCAACCACCACCACGCGGCGCCGTGCCATTCGAACCGCATGATGCTGGACGAACACGCGATGATGAATGGGGTCGCACTCTATGCGGCGGTGGCGAAGCGGTTTTTGGAACAGGGGTTGCCGGCGAACGGATGAAGCGCTTCATGCGGCGGTGACTGCGCGGATAGCCGTTAACGTTGAAACTTTTTGTCGCGGGTTTTCCGGTCTCATCTCCCCTTCCAATCTGGCAGCAGCGCCGCAAGAAGTTCTTGTTTCGTTCGAAAGCTCTGGCTAGGTTCGCGCTCTTGCCGATCTGCGCGTGCGGTCCGATTTGAGTGGCGCAACGTATTGATCGCGCACGTCGACGTGGTCAGGGGTCATGATGTCGGAAGGTCAACGCGAATTGCTCGACCGGTTGCGTATCAACCGGGACGAAGAAGAGGACGAGGGCGGCGGTAATCGGTGGCTGATCGTCGGAGTCGCGATGGCTTGCGCATTGGTCGCCGCCGGTGCGATTTATCTCTTCTGGCCGAAGGGCACGGACAGCGCGGCCGTGGCAGAGACTCTGCCTGCAGCAACCGCTCCCGACTCGAAAGCGCTGCCGGCCGGAAGCGGGGGCGTGTTGTCGGCCTCGGGTTACGTGACAGCGCGACGGCTTGCGACGGTTTCGGCCGAGATCACCGGACGAATGTCCGAGGTTTTGATCGAAGAAGGCATGACCGTCAAATACGATCAGGTTTTGGCGCGGCTCGATGCGACGTTGGCGAAGACCGAGGTTGATATCTCGGAAGGCAACGTCAAGTCGGCGCGCGGCGGCCTTGCGGCTGCATCATCCGACCGGGCGGAGGCGCAGCGACAGCTCGCGCGTATTCGCGGCGTGAATGCGAAGGCATTTGCGAGCACTGCCGACCTTACGCGCGCGGAAGCCGCGGCCGAAGGCGCGGAGGCGCGTTATGCTCAAGCGCAAGGTGCGCTCAATTCGGCGCAAGCTTCGCTCGAACGGGCGAAGGTTTTGCTCGACAAGCACGAGATCCGCGCGCCGTTCGGCGGCGTGGTGACAACGAAGGACGCGCAGCCCGGCGAGATCGTGTCGCCTGCCGCGGCCGGTGGCGGTTTCACACGCACGGGCGTGTGTACGATTGTCGACATGAATTCGCTGGAAGTCGAGGTCGAGGTGAACGAGTCCTTCATCAGTCGCGTGAAGGCCGGGCAGCGGGCCAGCGCGACGCTCGACGCCTATCCGGATTGGGAAATCCCGGCCAAGGTCACCGCGATCATCCCGACGGCTAATCGCGATAAGGCAACCGTGAAAGTGCGCGTCGGCATTGAGGCCCGCGATCCGCGCATTCTTCCCGAGATGGCAGCCAAGGTCTTATTCTTCAACGACGACAAGCCGGAAGCGGCGGCCCCCGCCTCGCCCGCGCCGGCCGCAAGCCCACAAGGAACTGCGCCATGAGTGAACCGCTGATCGTTCTGAAAGCCGTGACCAAGCGCTATACGCGCGGCAAGCAGAGCGTGCCGATTTTCGAACGGCTGGACATGAGCATTCCGACGCAAGATTTCGTTGCTGTCATGGGGCCGTCGGGATCGGGAAAGACGACGTTGCTCAATTTGCTGGGCGGGATCGACAAGCCGAGCGGCGGGGAGATCGTGTTCGACAAAAAGCGCATGGATAACCTTGACGAGAGCAAGCTCGCGGCGTTTCGCGCGGGCAATGTCGGGTTCATCTTTCAGTTCTACAACTTGATGCCGATGTTGACGGCGGCGCAGAACGTCGAGCTGCCGCTACTGCTCACGAAGCTGGGGCCGAAGGCGCGCTCGGAGCGTGTGAAGACGGCGCTGGAGATCGTGGGGCTTTCCGACCGGGCGCGGCACAAGCCGTCGGAGCTTTCGGGCGGGCAGCAGCAGCGCGTGGCGATCGCGCGCGCGATCGTGTCGGATCCGAAGCTTTTGCTTTGCGACGAGCCGACCGGCGACCTCGACCGCGAGACGGCGGGGGAGATTCTCTCGATGCTGCAGACGTTGAACCGCGATCTGGGCAAAACGATCGTGATGGTGACGCACGATCCGGAAGCCGCGCGCTATGCGAAACGCACACTGCATCTCGACAAGGGTCACTTCAGCGAGAAGGATCTTGCGGCATGACGCTTGTCGAACTCGTACGGAAGAATTTGTTCCGCAAGAAGCTGCGGACGACTTTGACGATTGTGGCGATCTTCGTGGCGTTCGTGATCTTCGGCGTGCTGGCCACGTTTCAGAATGCGATCAATGCGGGCGTCGAGGTTGCCGGCGCGGATCGTTTGATCACCGTCAACAAGATCAACTTCACCTTGCCCATGCCGCTCGCCTATCCGACGCGCACAGCCGGGGTGGCGGGGGTGAAGCAAGTTGCGCACGCGGAGTGGTTCGGCGGGTACTATCAGGAGCCGCGGAATTTTTTGGTCGCGTTTGCGGTCGACCCGAAAAACTATCTCGACATCTATTCGGAGTTGATCTTGCCGCCGGCGCAGCGCGAAGCGTTTCTTCGGGAGAAGACAAGCATCATCGTCGGCAAGGCGAGCGCCGATCAGTACGGCTGGAAGGTCGGCGACCGGCTACCTTTGAAGAGCAACATTTACCAGCAAAAGAACGGGTCTGACACGTGGGACTTTACGATCGCCGGCATCTATACCGGCAACGATCAGCGCGTGGACACGACGCCCGTCATCTTCCACTACGACTACCTGGCGGACACACGCAGTTTCGGCGACGGCACGACCGGCTGGATGATCCTGAAAACGGCGGATGCGAAAGAGAACCCGCGGATCATGCGCGAGGTTGATTCGCTGTTCGCGAACTCCGCCTTCGAGACTGAAACCAAGACGGAGCAAGCCTTCAACAAGGCGTTCGCGGAGCAGCTTGGCGATCTGGGGTTCATCGTCACTTCTGTGGTGGGGGCCGCGTTCGTGACGATTTTGCTGATCGTCGGCAACACGATGATGCTGACCGTGCGCGAACGAACGAACGAGATCGCCGTATTGAAGACGATCGGGTTCACGACGCGGCGCATCTTCGGGATGGTGATTGCCGAGTCGATGCTGCTTGCCGTGATTGGCGGATTGCTCGGCATTGTTGTGGCCTGGCTGATCAGTTTCGCGCTGGCGGGACCGCTTAGCCGGTTTGGGCCTGTAGCCTTTTCGTTCGATACGGCTGCGTTTGCGTTCGTGTTGATGGCGCTGCTCGGACTTCTGACCGGTCTCATCCCCGCGTACAGGGCGATGAATACCGACATCGTGACCGCGTTCGGAAGGAAATAGCGCATGGGACGGACTCTGACGCAGATCGCTGCGGTCACTGCTATGAACCTGCGCTCGCTGCCGCAGCGCAAGTGGACGTCGCTTGCCACCGTGGTTGCGATTGCGCTCGTCACCGGGGTGCTGCTCGCCTTCCTGGCGATGGCGAACGGATTCCAGGCGACTGTCGCCGGCACGGGCTCGAACGACGTTGTCATCGCGCTGCGCAAGGGCAGCGAGAGCGAAATCAACTCGACGCTCATGCGCGAGCAGGTGCTGCTGCTGCAGGAAGCGCCGGGGCTGGCGAAGGCCGCCGACGGCAAGCCGCTGCTGTCGCCGGAGCTTTACGTTATCGTCGACGGCATAAAGAAGTCCTCGGGGTTGAAGGCGAACCTGCCGCTGCGCGGTTTGGGGCCGCTCGCGAACGAGGTGCGCCAGGGCATCCGCATCGTGAGCGGGCGCATGTTCCAACCGGGCACGAACGAACTCGTCGTCGGGCGCTCGGTCTCGAAGCAGTTCCGCGGTTTTGAGCTTGGCGCGAAGATGCGGCTGGCGTCGCAGAACTGGGTCGTGGTCGGCGAGTTCGACGCGGGCGGCAACGTGTTCGAGTCCGAGATTTGGGCGGACGTTTCGGTGCTGCAGGGTCTTTATCAGCGCGGCAGTACGGTGCAGACGGTGCGCGCGCGGATGAACGATCCCGCAAGCCTTGAAAAGATCCGCGCGTTTTCGGAGGCCGATCCGCGGCTGAAACTCGACATCAAGGCCGAAAAGGAATTTTACTCCGGGCAGAGCCGCAATATCGGCGACCTTATTCTGTATCTGGGTTGGCCGCTGGCGATTGCGATGTCGTTTGGAGCCCTGGCCGGCGCGCTCAACACGATGTTCGCTTCGGTCGATGCGCGGGCGCGCGAGATTGCGACGCTGCGCGCGATCGGATTCCGCGGCACGCCCGCCTTCATAGGCACCATGATCGAGTCGATCATCTTGGCCGGCATCGGCGGCGTGGTCGGGTCGCTCGGTACCTATCTGCTGTTCGACGGGATCAGTGCGGCGACATTGGGCAGCAACTTCACGCAGGTCGTGTTCTCGCTCAAACTGTCGTGGTCGCTGGTGCTGCAGGGGTTGATCCTGTCGCTGGTGATCGGCTTTGCGGGCGGCGTGTTTCCGGCGTGGCGCGCGGCGCGGATGCCATTGCTGGCGGCGTTCAAGGAGCAATAGCGCTCAAAGATTTTTGACGTATTGAATGAAGCCCCCGTTCGTTGCGACGCGGTCGTAGAGTTGACGTGCGGTTGCATTCGATTCATGCGTCAGCCAGTGGACCTTTTTGCCGCCGGCGGCCTTGACCACGTCATAGACGTGCTCGATCAAGGCGTGGCCCATGCCAGTGCCGCGTTCGCCCGGGTCCACGAACAGATCTTGCAGGTAGCAGGCCGGGCCATCGAGCCAGCCCGAGCGATGTAAGATGATATGCACAAGGCCGCGCGGCGTGCCCTCGCGCTCGGCGAGATAGGCAAACATCGGCTCAGAGGGGTTCAAGAAGCGGCCGAAGGTCAGGTCGTATTGCGACGCCGGGAGTTCGGTTTGGTAGAAATCGAGATAACCCTTCCATAAGGCGTTCCAGGTGGGACGATCTTGGCCAACGAGGGGCCGGATGCGGACCAGGCCGCGGGTCGACGATTTGTCGAAGGCTGCCGATTGAAGGCCAAAAAGTGACATCGTTGTTCCCGTCCGCCGGTGATTTCGCTCTATAGTGGCTAAGTGTATGCCATTCATGCCCTCAAGCCCAGAAACGAAACCATGACCGCTGTCGTTCTGTACGAGCACCCGCTCAGCCCGTATGCGCAGAAATGCAAGATTGCGCTCTACGAAAAGGGCGTTGCGTTTGCGTTGAAAATGCCCGCCGCCATCGGTACCGGCCAGGTCGATGCCGATTTTCTGAAAGCCAACCCGCGCGCAGAAGTGCCGGTGTTGGTGGACGGCGACTTCGCGGTGTTCGATTCGACCGTAATCCTCGAATACATCGAAGACCGCTGGCCCGACCCTTCTCTATTGCCGAGCGATGCGAAGTTGAGGGCAAAGGCGCGGATGATCGAAGAGGCCATGGACACGCATTACGAGCCAATCAATTGGGGCTTGGGCGAGATCCGCTGGTTCAAGCGCGCCGACGGCGAACGGGCGCGCGTGATCGAAGCGCGGGCGGCGGGCCAAGCGCGTGCATTTTTCACGTGGCTCGAGCGGCAGTTGGGCGACGGCGACTGGTTTTGCGGCGGCGCGTTTGGTTGGGCGGATTTGTCGGTGATCCCTTACATCAACGGGTCGGCGGCCCTGGGTGTTGGGCCATCGGCCACATCGAAATTGGGACACTGGCAAGCGCGGGCCAACGCCCGTCCTTCCGTCGCCAAGACGGCGCAAGCTGCGGCCGAGTCGATCAAAGGTATGGCGATGGTGGGCGAAGCGGTGCGTCAGCGGCTATTCAAGCGCGAGTATCGCGACCACCGGCTTGAATGGATGATGCGTTCGGGCGGCCTAGACGTCGTGCTGGACGGCATCAAAGAGGACAATATCCGTTTCTCCAACGAGTTTAACTGACCATCATGAGCGAGATCATTTTCCATCACTATTGGACGTCGCCGTTCTCCGAGAAAATTCGCGTCGTGTTCGGGATGAAGGGGCTTTCGTGGCGATCGGTCGAAATTCCGAGCATGATGCCCAAGCCCGATCTGACACCCTTGACCGGCGGGTATCGCAAGACGCCGGTGATGCAGATCGGCGCCGACATTTATTGCGACACGCAGCTGATCATTCGCGAGTTGGAGCGGCGGTTCCCTTCGCCGTCGATCGTGCCCGACGCGGGCATGAGTTTCGCACTGGCGTTTTGGAGCGACCGGCCGTTTTTCCAGGCGACCGTGCCGCTGATCTTTGGCGAGATCGGCCCGATGATTCCCGAAGCGTTCAAGAAAGATCGCGAGAAAATGTTTCCCGACCGGCCGTTCAACTACGAACAGATGAAGGCCGCGATCCCCGCGTTCAAGGAGCAATGGCGCGCTCATGCCGGCTTGATCGAAGCGCAGCTGAAGGACGGCCGCAAGTTTGTGCACGGCGACAAGCCGACGGTGGACGACGCGCACTGCCACATGAATGTTTGGTTTTTGAAGAGTTTCTTTGCGCCGACGGCGGATGCATTGCTCGACGGATTTCATTGGCTGGCGCCGTGGTACGAACGCGTGAAAGCGATCGGCCAGGGTACGCACACGCCGATGGAGTCGAAAGAAGCGATTGCCATCGCCAACGCGGCAACTTCGCAGGCGGAGGCTCATACCGACCCGCATGATCCCAATGGCCGCAAGCCGGGCGATCGGGTCAGCGTCGTGCCCGACGATTACGGCCGCGATCCGGTCGCGGGCGACCTCGTGTTCGCGTCGGCGCAGGAGATTGCGATCAAGCGGAACGATCCTTTGGTCGGCAATGTGGTCGTGCATTTCCCGCGCGCGGGATTTTTGGTTATGTCGGCTTGAGGGGCGAACTTATGAACGCGGCGGAACACATTCCGGTTTTGGCTAACGCCCCTTGCGGCAAGCTCGAAGGCACGCAGCGCGGCGGGGTTTGCGTCTTTAAGGGCATTCCTTTTGCCACGGCGCGGCGCTGGCGGGCGCCGGAAGCGGTTGCGCCGTGGGTTGGCGTGCGCTCCGCCCGCGCGGCGGGCGCGGTGGCACCGCAGAATCCGACGGCGCTTGAAGGGCTGATCGGCGGCGGCGGCAAATTCGTTCAGAGCGAGGATTGCTTGTCGTTGAATGTGTGGACGCCGGCTTGCGACGGCGGCAAGCGGCCGGTGATGGTTTGGATTCACGGCGGCGCGTTCGTGACGGGTGCGGGCAGTCTCGGACTTTATAACGGCGCGAAGTTGGCGCAACACGGCGATGCCGTGATCGTGACGGTGAATTATCGCATGGGTGGACTTGGCTTCTTGCGGTTAGCGGAGGTGACGCGCGGCGGCATTCCCGCGTTTGGTAATGAGGGGTTGCTCGATCAGATCGCGGCTTTGCAATGGGTGCGCGACAATATTGCGTCGTTCGGCGGCGATGCGGGCAATGTGACGATCTTCGGCGAGAGCGCGGGCGGCATGAGCGTCGTGTCGCTGTTGGCCAGTCCCGCGGCGCGCGGCCTGCTTCACAAAGCGATCTGCCAGAGCGGCGGCGGGCACATTGCGCATACGGCCGAACTTGGCGACCGCGTGGCGAGCGTTTTTCTGAAGCATCTTGGGATCGACGCGGGCGATGTGCGCGCGCTGGAGAGTACGCCTGTCGAGGCACTGCTCAAGGCGCAGGCGGCGCTTATCGCCGAAGTCGACACGCAGCACGATCCACACAAGCTCGGTGGGTTGGCCTTTCAGCCGGTCGTCGATGGGCTGACGCTGCCGGTGAAGCCTATCGATGCCGTGCGCGCAGGTTCCGCGAAAGGGATTGCCTTAATTGCCGGAACCACCGCCGAGGAATGGAAACTTTGGAGCGCCATGAACACCAGCTTGCACGCGATGGACGAGGAAAAGCTTGAGCGCTGGGCGACGCGTTTGTTCGGCGAGCACGCGCAGAGTCTTCTGAACGATGCGCAAGATGCGTCATTCTACGAGCGTTTCGTTGCGATGCAGACGAAGCGCGCCTTTCGGGAACCGACACTTCGATTGCTTGACGCGCAGTCGGCGCATGCGCCGGTGCACGACTACGTGTTCGAACGGCGCTCGCCTGCTATGGGCGGTGTATTTGGGGCGTGTCACGCGATCGAACTCGGCTTTGTGTTCGGCAGCTATAGCCTGCCTGGGGCGGATCAATTTTTCGGCACGGGAGCCGATGCGGACGCCGTCAACGATGCGATGATGTCGGCGTGGAGCTCGTTCGCACGCGACGGGGCGCCGCGCGTGGACAGTAGCAATTCTTGGCAGCGATGGTCGCACGACGCGCGACAGACGATGGTGTTTGGTGCCAAAACAGGCGCAACGCATATGCGCAAGCTCGCGCCTTCGCAAGCGTGGAGCGCTTTGCCGGATTCTGCGGTCGGGCCCTAGGCCGCCGATTCGTTGTTGCGCAATTGAAGCTTCTGCGCAAGGTCGCGGCCGATGACGCGGTGCATGGCGACGGCGACGAGGTCGTCGCCGGCGACGAGCTTGCGAAGTTTTTCCATGTCGAAAACGAACGCGCGCGTCGTGTGCTCGACGGTGACCGTTGCCGAGGCAGGGTTGCCGGAGACGAACGCCATCTCACCGACAAAGGCGCCGCCGCGCAGATGCGCCACTATGTTGCCGCGGGTTTCGACCGCGGCTTGGCCGTTGCAAATCAATACAAGTTCGGAGACGGGTTCGCCTTCGCGGGTCAGCACCGTGCCGTGTTCGAGAAGGCGCCATGTGCCAGCGGTAACGAGGCGCGAAAGTTGCGTGTCGCTGAAGCCCGCGAAGACGCCTTGGCGCAGCAGGTGAGCATGTTCCATGCGCTTGAACTTGCGACCTTCGGCGACGAGCCAATAGATTTGATAGGCGTTGATGGCGATGAAGACGACATCCCAAGCGATGCCGGCATGCATGGAGCCGCCAGACATTTGGAAATAGACGATTTCAAGCGACAGGCCGAGCACCGCAGTGACACGCAGCCAATAAATGTTCGTGAGGTAATACGAGATCGCGATAAGGATGTACGACACGTGCCCCGGCACGTCCGCCCAGATGAAAGGTATGTCGTTCATGCCGGCTCCAACTGCGTCAGTTCTCCAACATCACCTTACACTGATGGACGGGTTTGCGCAGCGCTTCGAACGCCGCGGGAAGTTGGTCCAGGTTAACGACATCCGTGATCATGTGTTCGACGTCGACGCGGTCTTTGGCGATCATGTCGATCACGTAGTCGAAATCGGCGGGGCGGTAGCCGAGTACGAATTGCAGCGTCAATTCCTTCACCACGCCGACAAGCGGCAGGATCATGTCCATTTGCTGGCAGACGCCGGCGACGACGATTTTGCAGTTGCGAGGCGCCATCATCATCGTTTCGTTGATCAGGCCCGGCGCGCCGACGCATTCGAAAATAATATCGGGGGCTTTGCCGGCGATCGCTTCGACTTGCGGCATCAGCGCCTTTGATGGATCGACGGCGTCGGTGGCGCCGAAGCGCGCCGCCATCTTGGCGCGCAGTTCGGCCTTGTCGCTGACGATGACGTGACGCGCGCCTAGGAATTTCGCCCACAGCATCACCGAGAGGCCGACGGGGCCGGCGCCGATGACGAGCACCGTCGCGCCGCGCTGCATGTCGGCTTTGTCGACAGCGTGGAGGCCGACAGCGAGCGGTTCGATCATCGCGCCTTCGTGGAAGTTCACGACGCTGGGCAGTTTGTGCGCGCCGGTCGCGCCGATGCGCACGAACTCCGCGTAGGCGCCGTGGCTTTGACCGAGGCCGACGCCGATGCCTTTCTCGCAAACGCCGAAGCCTGAGCCCGCATTGCGGCAGCCCGCGCATTCGCCGCAGTAGATGTAGGGAAAGCCCGCGACGCGGTCGCCGACTTTCCATTGGCCTTTGACGGCCGAGCCGACTTCGTAAATCTCACCGGCAAACTCGTGACCCATGACGGCACCCGCGGGCAATGGCTGAATCGAGGTGGCCTCGGTCATGTGCAAGTCGGAGCCGCAGATGCCGCAGTTCTTTACCTTCAGGATCAAGTCGGTCGGACCGCACTGCGGATTTTCTACGGTTTCAATGACGAGCGGGTTGCCTGTTCCTTTGAAGACGGCGGCGCGCATGGAGGTTTCCTCAATTTGTGGAATGTCTGTTGGCGATGACAATAGCCCGACAATGTGCAAGGGTTCCAGCCATCGTTATTGACACCAACAATCCCTAAGGAACGCTCGCATGACCATTAAACTCCGTAACGGAATCTTCCTGGCCCCGTTTCATCCGGTCGACGAAGACCCGACGCTTTGCATCCACCGCGACCTCGAATTGATCGAGCATCTGGACCGTTTGGGCTATGACGAGGCATGGGTGGGCGAGCACCATTCGGCGGGTTACGAGATCATCGCGTCGCCGGAACTTTTTATCGCCGCGGCCGCGGAACGTACGAAGCGCATCAAACTCGGCACCGGCGTCGTTTCCCTGCCCTATCACAATCCGCTGACGGTTGCGAACCGCATGATCCAGCTCGATCATCAGACGCGCGGGCGCGTGAT
>JAIOQG010000117.1 GCA_021413465.1 Alphaproteobacteria bacterium
CCCATGAGGAAAACAAACGGCACCAGCATAGCGACCAAAATCAGCACGGCTTGGCTGGCCCACAACAGAACGGGCATCGCAATCAGAAGGGCGATAAACACCGCCACCAAAAGCCGCCGCACATACCTCGGCCGCGTCCAGTTGAACACCGGATCGTTCATCGTCTCGCGCAACGGGCGCGTAAAGGTATTTCCGCTCATGATCGTCTCCTTGTTTGCGCGAATGGCCGAGGCGTCAGTCGTCGCCGATCGGACGGTCGATCCACGCCAGGATCGTCGACGGCAACGTCCACCCGACCAAGAACACGCCCCACAGCAACGCGCTCACCTGCGGATAGCCGAAGCTGGTGATGTATTTGAGATCGATGAAAAAACTCAGAGCCACCAAGCTCAAAAACACGCAACTGTTGTAGAGCACGTAAGCAAGATAATAGGCGCGATACCGCGTCGCCACTTCGCGCTCGTCGAGCATCGCATCGGGCGCTTGCCCCCAACGCCAGTGGCGCGACATGCGGCTCAAAATCCAAACGCCGACCCACGCCAAGATGCCCGCGACCACCGCTTGGATCGAAGGCAAGATGCTGCCGTCGAGCTTGCCGCTCGCAACGACACAGGCCACCGCCGCGTAACCGCCATAAACGAACAAGATAACTGCACGACGTGACCCGCGCCCCAATTCGCGCGTCGAAGATGCACTGCTCACTAGCCGCCTCCTTTGGCTTTCATCAGTTGGCTCGTCAGCGTTTCGAACGGCTTCAGCGAGAACACCATCTCAACCGGCAAACCGAAATGCGCGGCGATCTTGAGCGCAAGATCGAGCGAGGGGCTGTAATCGCCGCGCTCGATGTAGCCGACGGTTTGGAAATTCACCCCCACCGCATCGGCCAAATCCTTGCGCGAAATCCCCCGTTCGGCCCGCAGCACGTTGAGACGATTATGTATCATTGAAAGACCGGTTTGTATCTCAGTACCAACGAGATGTACCGTATATACAACATATAAACGCGAAGTCAATACATGCAAAGCGGCAGAAATCCGCCGCCAATGCCCTCGCCCGCAGCGGCGCCGCACGATCGGCAGCCCGCATCGGCGCTTCTACTCCTTGGCTTCCGTCAGAAAATCGCGGCCCAGCTTGTCCTCGATCTCGATCACCCACAGATCGGAATCCCGCTCGCGCGCGCGCGCGACATAGGCTTCGGCGTCCGCGTCGCTGACGAGCGCGTCGCCCGTCGCTTTCACCCAGCGCCGGCCGCCGTCGATGCCATAGCTCGAAGACCACACACGGGCCGTACCGTCGAGCAGCGAGATTTTCACGATCACCGCACCGGAATCAGGTTCTCCCTTGCGCGCCACGAAACCGGACGCACCGTTGATCTCGGCACGGCGGATGAGAGCCGAGGCCCAAATCGATGTTTTCAAACGCGGCTCAATCATACGAAATCCTAACAAAGTATTACCCGCCCAAATAGAGCGACTGAGTCAACTTTGCCACTGGTTGCTGGACTCATCTTGCGATTCCCTACAGCGAGCGAATCGGGGCGATTCGCGGGAGCGGAGGGGCACCCAATGTCGAATAAGAATGGCGAGCGTTTGTCGCCAGTAGATCTGTCGTCGCCGTCGCGTCTTGCCTATGCACCCACATCGCTAACGCGCGCCTGCGGGCTTGGCTTGGGCGCGGGCCTGCTCATCGTACACCTTTTGTGGCGTCTCGACGCAAGCTTCGACCACCTCACGCTCGCGGGCTTCGTGCTCTCCATCGCCCTGTTCGCGATCGAAGCATTCATCGCCTTGGCACTCGCCGTCACGGCCATCGCCGACATTTTGCCAGCCAGCGTCGCGATCGAACCCGAAGCCGTGCCGGAACTCGAACTGCCGTCGGTCGATATTTTCGTCATCGTCGCCAATCCCATTCAAACACCCAAAGCCGCCTACTCTCTCGCCGCCGCCGCCCAACTCGATTATCCGCGCGAACTCGTCCGCTTGCATCTGATCGGCATCGATCGCGCCACCGAAAAGGCCGCAGCCCTTGCGACGCTCGCCGAACGCATGAAAGCCTCCTGGCTCGCAGCCTCCCCCGAAGCAACGGCGGGAACCGCGATGAACGCCGTCTTGACCCGCACCTCCGGCAGCCTCGCGCTGATGTTGAGCGCCGGCGAGGCGCCGACCGCCGATTTCCTGCGCCGCATCGTGGCAGGCTTCCACACCGATCCGCGCTTGGCCTACATCGACGTGCCGGTGTTTGCCATCGACGGCGATCCCGTACTGTCCGACCTCGACGTCACCCAGCGCATGCCGAACGAGCCCGGTCATTTTTTCAAATCGTGCCTGAAGACGATCGGCACCGCGTCGGGAAATCTCGGCCTCGGCCAACGTACGATTTGGCGCCGCGCCGCGTTGTCGGCCTCGGGCAACTGCAGCCGTTGGAATTTGCGCCCCGATGCACCCGCACGCATTCGCGCCGCTGAATCCGGCTGGCGCCGCGGCATCGTCGCGCGCCCCATGATCGCCGCCATCGCACCGGACTCGGTGAAAGAATATCTGCGCCACCGCTTGGCCGCGCGCATCGGCACGATCGACGCCGCACTCACGCGCGACACGCTGCTGGCAGCAGGACTCACGCTGCGCGAGCGCCTGTCATGGGCCCCCGCTTTGTTTGCGGCGGTGTTACCGTTCGCCTGGGCGCTCGCCTTCGCTTTGCCGCCGCTGGCGATCCTCGCGCAAATATCTCTGTTCGGGGGCACCGACACGGCCGCAACAACCAGCGCCGTCGTCATCAGCCTCCTCGTTGCGCTTGCCATGGCCGGCGCGCTCAACGCCGGCATGCGCGGCGGCATGATCGCCGTGTGGAGCGAGATGCTCGAATCCTTGCTCTCCGCCCCCTCGCTGTTTGCACTTTATGGCCGCCGCATCAACGCCGGCAAAGCGATACCCGAGCCCGAACACGCCAACGGTCTGCTCGTCGTCTTGTTCGCGATCTCGCTTGCCGGCACCACGGCCGGCATCACCGCCTTCCTCATGAAGCCCGAACTCTTTGACGCCGTGACCCCGCTTCTGGCGCTGACCGTCATCGAAGCCTGTCTCTTCGCGTGTTTGCTGGGCGCAATCGCCGAACCGCGCCAGCGCCGCATGAGCCCGCGCGTGTCGCGCCGCGTCAAAGCGCAACTGCTGCTGGGCGGCGAGAAATACCTTGGCCGCCTCGCCGACATCTCCGTTCACGGCGCGCGTTTCCTCGCAGAAGAATCGATCGAACTTCAAGCGCGCGCGCTCGCCGGCCAACTCACGATCACCACGGCCCAAGGCGAAACCACACTGCCGGTCCAGCTCTCGCGCCAATCCGAAGCTTCGGGCCGCTCCGCCTTCGGGCTCTCCTTCACCGGCCGCACCGTGGGCGAGTTTGCAACCGTCGTGCGCCTTGCCCACCGCAGCGGCGACGCCTATGCCGATCTCTGCGACGCGCGCGCAAGACCGCCGGGCTTGGCGCGCCTGTTCGGCTTCTCAAGTCTGCGCGGCATCTGGGCGTTCTTGAAAAAACTCAACCCACCCACGCCGAGCGAAGCGAAGTGGGTTCCCATCAGACGTTCGAAATTGCGTTGAACGATAATTCCGCCGTCGCAAAGCTAGCGTCGTATTCATTGTGCATTGCGCAGTGAGCCCCTTGACACCGGCGCTCAGAAGCACAAACTCATTAGGCAGACGAAGGGATGTCGTGAACGCTTCAACGATCGCCGCACCCGCAGGATGACAGATGACGGACCATTCGGACCGCAGTCACCGCGCAGCGCGCATCAAGCTTTCCGCACACTTCGTCGCTTGGTGAAACAATTTTTGGAGGGAGCATGACGCCACCGGAAAGTCAGAATGCCCTCGCGCCAGCTCATACTGGGCAAGTCGAGGGCGCGGTTCCAAGCTCTTGCGCCGGACGTTGATTGGCACAATCGAAATCGCACGACGCCGAACCTTTCAAAGCAGCCAAAGCTGACCTATGAAACGAGGACATCGCGCCTCGTAAACCAGCCCGGTTTTGACTGGGCACAAGTTGGAAGTGACGAAGAGCCCCGCTCAACGACGCGTCGTGAGGGGGCTCTATTTTTTTGGCGTGAGCCTAGCCGCCGTTCAGCCACCGTAGCACGCGCCCGACAAACAGCGCCGCGGCGGCCGCAATGCCCAACAAAATGAGATAGATTCCGCCCCCGATGTCCGGATAGAGAAAGCGAATCGAAAGAACATGCACGAGAACAACCAACCCGGCGCTCAACAACGTTAGCACCAAAGTCACCGCCCAAATCTGAATCCGCGGCATGAGCGCCACCTCCCGGCCGAAACCTTACCAGCTGTCCGCTTGGCGGAGACAGTACCGATCTCACAGCAATCGCTTTCCGGCTCAGCTCAAACTCAAAAAATCTCGTCATGGCCGGGCTTGACCCACGGCTGTCCGGTTCAGCGAGATCGAAAAAAGTTCGTCATGGCCGGGCTCGACCCGGCCACCCAGCCGGCGCGCGTCCGCGCGTCGGAGAGGCCTTCGTTTCGCGAGTATTTCGTAGGCTTTGGTCACTTTTCCAGCGCACACCGACCTGCGCGCGCTGGGTCGCCGGGTCAAGCCCGGCCATGACGAGATTTTTTCGCGTTGGAGTCTCGCACGACAATCCGTTCACCGAGGTCGTCGCTCACCTCTTGGCGATCGCCGCCGCCGCGCGATAGGCGAAGATGAGTGTCGCCCTAAACGTGCTCGCCGCGCTTGGGCTTGGGCTTCGCACCGGCGCCTGCGATCGGCGCATCGTGCTCGTCATGCGTATGCGCCGCCTTGCCGGTGAGCAAATCGTGCATCACATCGAACACGCGCGCGCCCGCCTCCTTCGGCATCGGCGCCAGCCACGGCGACGCCGCCAGCGTGGTTTTGGCGTCGATCATGCCTTGCTTCCACCGCGCATCCATCGTCGCCCGGCCGAACTCGTAGTCCTTCGTCGCGCCTTGGGCATCGTGCGGACGATAGATCAGCTGCACGATATCCATCGTCGTAACGCAGCCGAAATTGTAGAGGAACTTGGCTTCGGGCGTATTCTTCAACTCGTCCGGCAGCTTGTCGTAAAGCGTGTTGATGTTGTGGCGCACGTCGTGCTTGACGTGAAACGCATTTGTTCCGGTACGCGTGCGGCTGGAATAGCGGATGTCCTTGTCGCGCTCCGACACTTCTTCCAAGGTCGTGGGCACTTGCCCGCGCGCATGAAACAAATCGACCTGAAACGTCAACCGCGAGCGCCGCGGAATGTAATCGAGCACATACTCAAGCGGCGTATTGGATACAAGCCCGCCATCCCAATAATGCTCGCCGTCGATCTCGACCGACGGAAAGCCCGGCGGCAGCGACCCGCTCGCCATCACGTGCTCGGCACGGATCTTCGTCTTGGCATTGTCGAAATAGGCAAAACTTCCCGTGCGCACATTCACCGCGCCGACGGCAAAGCGCATCTCTTTGGAATTGATGCGATCGAAATCGACCAGCCGCTCCAACGTCGCCTTCAGCGGCGCCGTGTCGTAATAGCTCGTCGGCTTCGCCTTGCCGATCCAGCTCATCGGCGAGCGCGGCGCAAAGAACCCGGGCGTGCCGTAGACCAGCGCACTCATCGAACTCGCCGCGCGTTGCGAATCCGCAAACGGCCCCATCAGCGCATTCGGCCACAACTTCGTCGTCGCCGTGATGCCTTCCCAGAACTCGCGCAACCGCTCGACGCGCTTCTCCGGCGCATTGCCCGCAATGATCGCACAGTTGATGGCGCCGATCGAAATCCCCGCGACCCAATCCGGCAGGTACTCGCTCTCCGCCAGCGCCTCATAGACACCGGCCTGATAGCTGCCGAGCGCACCGCCGCCTTGCAGCACCAGCGCCACTTTCTTGTCGTAGGACTCAGGTCTGCGCGGCGCGGGGGCATTAGCCAAATCGGAAGGTGTCATCTGTTTCGCTCGCATGTTCATGGGAAGGCGCCCTTCGTCGGTTTTGCCACCGCACAGTCGCAGTCCCGAGAAACCCGCGGAAATACCGTTCCGCTCACGAATACATAGCTAGAGCGCATGGAGGCGGGGTTAAGGCCTCAAACAATGGCGGAAAATAAGGCGCCCGCAGAAGAAAACCATCACGCCGGCCCGGCCGGAAACCACCCGCCTCATCCGCTGTTTAATCGCAAGTAAGATTCACCACAAAGACACGAACGCTCGCAAAGCTCCACAAAGAGGACGGCGTCAGGCGCGTTCCGCGCCCAAGATCGTTCGACGCAAGACACTACCGCATCTGTTGCGTCACCCACTTTGTGAACCTTCGCGAGCCTTCGTACCTATGTGGTGGAAATATTGGTTCGCCGCCGCACCCGCCAATGTCGCTCTATCCCCTCACCACACCCGCACACGCTTGTCCGGTGCGAGGAACAACTTGTCGCCTTCCTTCACCGGAAACGCCGCATACCACGCATCGATGTTACGCACTGTCAGCGCGCGATATTGCGCCGGCGCGTGACCGTCATTGACGATGCGCTGACGCAATGCTTCGGGCCGCAAATACGTGCACCAGCTTTGCGCATACGACAGGAAGAACTGCTGATCGCCGGTGAAGCCATCGACATCGGCGCCGGCCTTTCCGCCGTTCGCCGCGCGATAGGCATCGTAAGACGCCGCCAGCCCCGCCAGATCGGCAATGTTTTCGCCAAGCGTCTGGTGTCCGTTCACCGCGAGATCGGGAAACGGTCTATAGCCGTCGAATTGCAACGCCAACGCTTCCCCCGCGCCCTGGAACTTCTTCAAATCCGCTTCCGTCCACCAATTGCGCAAACGGCCCGTCGCGTCGAACTGCGCGCCGGTATCGTCGAAGCTGTGGCTGATCTCGTGCCCGATCGTGGCCCCGATGCCGCCATAGTTCATCGCCGCCGACGCCGCCGGATCGTAGAACGGCGCCTGCAAAATCGCCGCCGGGAAGTTGAGCGAATTCAGAATCGGCAGGTTCACCGCATTCACCGTTTGCGGCGTCATCACCCACTCGTCGCGATCGACCGGCTTACCCAAGCGCGCCAACCGATAGCGATACTCGAACGCCTCCGCCCGCTGCACATTGCCCAGCGCGTCGCCGCGCACGACGGCAAGCGCCGAATAATCGCGCCACTTGTCGGGATAGGCGATGCCGACTTTCAGCGTCGACAGCTTGCGCTTGGCCTCCGCCTTCGTGCTCGCGGCCATCCAGTCGAGCGCCTCGATGCGCTTGCCATAGGCAGCAATGAGGTTCGCCACCATCGTCTTAAGCTGCGCCTTCGCTTCCGCCGGGAAATACTTCGCGACATAAAGCTTCCCCACAACCTCGCCCAGCGCCCCGTTCGTGGCATCGACCGCGCGCTTCCAGCGCGCCCTCTGCTCAGGCGTGCCCTGCAGCACGGTGCCGTAGAACGCAAAACGCTCGGTCGAAAACGCCTTCGGCAGATAGTCGCCATAGTGATCGGCGGCGCGCAACGCGAGGTAGTCCTTCCAATCCTCGACCGGCTCGCTCGCCACCAGCGCCGAGATGCCCTTCACCGCCGACGGCTGCCACACGATGAAGCGCTTCTGCTTCTCAAGTCCCGCCGCGCCGAAATAGAGTCCCCAATCGAGCCCCGGCGCGTTCTTCGCAAAGTCGGCGCGCGCCCACGGGTTGTTCCCCTTCTGCACATCGTCGCTTTCCGAACGGCTCGCATGCGACGTCGCGATCTTCGTCTCAAGCGCCATGATGCGCTGTGCTTTCGCCTCGCCGCCCTCGATGCCGGCCAGTTTCAGCATCGCCGCGATATGCGTCACGTACTGCGCCCGCGCCTTTTTCATCGCCTCTTTGTCGGAGAGATAGTAGTCCCGGTCCGGCATGCCGAGCCCGCCTTGAATCAGAAACGCCGAATATCGCGTCGGATCGTCGAATGACGGCGAAACCCAAAGCCCTAAAACATTGTCCGTGTACAGATCGGTGTTGTTGAGCACGTCGACATCTGCGCGCAGCCCCTCGCCCAACAACCGCGTCAGCGCCGCGCGATCGTTCACCGCCGCGATCTTCGCCAGCACCGGCTTCAGCGGCGCGACGCCCTTCGCCTCGATCCCGGCCTCGTCCATGAAGCTCGCGTAATAGTCGCCGACTTTCTGCGCGTCCGATCCGGGCTTGGCACCTGCCGCGGCCGCTTGAATGAGATCGACCGTGCGCTTATTGGCTTGCTCGACCAAGATCGCCGCCGAGCCATAGCTGCTGCGGTCGGACGGAATGGGATGCGACGCAACCCACGCGCCGTTTGCGTAACCCCAGAAATCGTCGCCCGGCGCGATCTTCGCGTCCATTGCCCCGCGATCGACGCCGGTCACAGCGGCGGCATATCCAACCGCACTGCACGTGACAACCACGACGGCGGCGGCAGCGAAACGCTTTCCAAATGCAAGCATCATCAAGTCCCCTTAGAGCCAGGCGCGAACGCGGCCGGACTATGGCAACCGTCACCAACCGGCGCAACGCCGCCGTGCCGCACTCTCCCCGTCCTCGACACGACTCCACCCCCTCGTTACGTTGCACAACGCACCGAGTCTGCGCCGATCCAGGAGTTCGCCCATGCGCCTCACGAGCTTGTGTTTGGCCCTCCTCTCCGTCTTCGCAGTCGCAACCGCACGTGCCGACGACTTTGCCTCCGATCTCGCCGCATGCGCCGCCACCCCGATCGAGGCCACGAAATTCGCGGTCGGCCCTGCGCGCGACGCGGCGGTGTTCTTGGCCAATCACGGCGAATGCGTGCCGCCGGTCGTCGCCGGCGACCCGCTGCTGGTCGGCATGTCAGGCGGCGTTGCGGCACTGATGGCGCATGGCGATGTGCCCAAGGGCGCGCAAGCCTGCGTCGACGCCAGCATCGGCAGCGCGTCTAAAGCGGTAGCAGCAGCCATCAATGCCGTGCCGGGTTTCAGCACCGTGTTGCCGTCGAAAAGCCAACAGCTTTTGACGGAGATCGCGCAAGGCACATCGCAAGCAACGCTCTACGACGTGCCGGGCGTTGCCATCGTCATGGACAAGATCTCCTGCTCCTGCGCCGTCGCTTCGACCGGACTCAAAGCCGCGGAACTGAAAGACCAGCTTGGCGGCGTGATGGGATCGGTCGGCGGCTGCGGCAAACTCACCGGCAAAATTCTAAGCGGCGCCTACGACGCCGGCAAAGCCGCAACCGCGGCCGCCGGAAGTGCCGCCAAGAAAGCCTACGAAGCCGCCAAGAGCGCCATCAACGCCGTCGGTTGCACCTTGGGCCTCGGCGGCTGCGGCAGCAGTGGCCCTCCGTTCTTCTGCGTCGGCTTCAATCAAATGCGCGCTGGCGGCACGACCCCGGAAAATATCGCTGCGATGTTTCCCGCGATCTTCCCGGCCGAATTCATCAACAACCAAGTCACCGCCTGCGAAAAAGGTTGGCTGGCGGCCATCGAGAAAGCCAAGCAGGATTTGGCCGCCAAGAAAGAGGCCGAACGTCTCGCCGAAGAAAACGAAAAAGCGGTGAAGCTCGGCGCCGCCAACGGCCTGGGCTACGCTTTCCGTTGGAGCCCAAAATGCTTCGACGAGCAATGCAAGAAATCGATCGCACTGTTCGCCGACAAGTACACGGCCGACATCCAAGATCCCGACACGATCAAACAATACGGCTCGTTCGGCGCCGCCAAAGCCAAGCTGGACTCGAAATACGGCTCGCTCGCCGAGGTTGCCGTGGCGCTGTCGAAGGACCGCGTGCACAAAGCCCTGCGCGCCGACGTCAATGCAGCCCCCGTCGATCGCCTGCCCGCCTTCGGCTGCACGAACTGGTTGGGCCGCGCCAACCAATCGCTGTGCAAGAACAACGAAGGCTTCAAAGTCTGCAAAGACTATGCGCTCAATGACAAATGGGATCTCTGCGTCCTCGCCGGCAAGCCGGGGCGCTTCTACTCCGCGGGCGCGGGCCTCGATCGCGTCTTGCGTCAATCGGGCTGCATCCCCGAACCAATCGCCCCGACGCGCTCGACGCAACTGCGCATCCGCGGCCTCACGGCGCGCGATACGCTGCGCGCGCAATGCCTGTCGCCACAGGCGCGCGTCCATTGCGATCGCCTGGCAACCGGCGGCTCAAGCGTGAACTGCGAAGGGCCGGAAGTTCTGCTGCTGCGTCGCGTCGCGCTCGCAGCGATACGCCAAATCGAACCGCCCGCGCCGCCGCCGGAAGAACCACCGCCGGTCCAGTTCAGACCGCTGCGCCCGCTCGCGCCCATCGTCGCACCGCAACCGCAACGCCCAGCCGTGGCGCCCGCCGTCGAAACCAGCACGCTCTGCCGCTTCACCTCGGGCCCGCGCGCCGGGCAAACGCAAGACTACGCGCCCATGGCGCCAATCCCCGTCGGTTCGAACTGCCAAGACGCCCGCGGCAGCTTCGGCACGGTGGTGGCGCGATAGGGCGCTGAAGAAGCGCTAGCGCCGTTCCCCCGTCGCCAGCCAGCGTGCGCAACTCTCGCCCAGTTCCTTCACCGCGCGCGCCTCATAGGCCGCACTGTCGGCCGCCGTCAGAACATCGTGCCAGCGCCCGTTCACCCCTTTGTTGATGAACACCTGCGCGCCCGCATCCCAGAACGCACCGCCGAGCGGCACGCTCTTCGTCGCATTCTCTTTCATCCACTCGAACGAACAGTACTCCAAGATCCGGGGCCACTTTGCCGCGTCGACCTTGATGTCGAGAAACGCCGCCATAGCCTCCATCGAGCCCGGCAAGTCGCGCTTGAGATCGGCGAAGTGCACGAACATCACGTTCGGCAGCGTGCGGATTGCCCACCACGTGCGCACGTTCTCCCAAAACGGCCAGAACGGATGCCCATCGCGTTCGAACCACTTGGTGAAATACTGACGAATATCGGCGGGCGGCTTGTCGATCGGCGGCCCGACGCGGCCCGGCGTGTCGCTCAGCGCCTGATACCACAGCGCGTTCGCATTGACGTGATGGTTATAAAGCGACCACACCACGTCGCGCCCGTCGCGCCCGATATAGATGTACTTCGCGCGCGGGCTGAACACCAACGCATCGACCGGCAAATGCGTCTTCAAAAACCGCCGCTTCGTTTGCGCCTCGACCAGGGGAAGCTTCACCTCCTTCGGCGGCACCCGCAGATCGAGCCACGGCGACAGCTCCGCCACGGCCATCTCGGGATCCGGCCCGAATAACATCTGTCCGATCATCTGCTGCATCCACGTCGTGCCGGATTTCGCATAGGTCGAAATGATAATGTCGTCGTCGCGAAACTTGAAATCGTTCCAGATCGTGGAATCGAAATGATGGTTGTGAAACTCGCGGGTCTTCTTTGGACTGGGCAGTGGTGTCATGGGCTCTCCTCGTGAGATGACGATGCCGGTGCGTATGCGCCGCGGTTAAAAGTCTAACCCGAACGTCCGGAGATCCGCGCTGAGCCGCGCGGCATCCGTGAACGCAAGACTGCGCAAACCAATTTGCGCCGCCGCCGCGACATTGACGGCATTGTCGTCGATGAAGACAAGCCGCTCGCGCGCCAGTGGAATCTTCGCCAACGCCGCCTCATAGAACCGCGCCTCGGGTTTCGCCATGCCGTAGTGCCCCGACAGAAACATGTGCTCGAACAACCGAAACTCTTCGAAGCGGTGCTCGACCAACGGAAACGTCTCCGCGCTCCAATTCGACAACGCATAGAGTTTCACACCGCGCGCCTGCAGGCGGCGCATGATCTCGGCCGTGCCCGCAACCCGGCCCGCCACCATCTCGATCCAGCGCCCGTAGAAGGCGCGGATCTCGGTCTCCAACTCCGGAAACGCGGCAACGCGCTCCGCCGTAGCCTCTGCCAAACTGCGGCCCGCATCTTGCTGCTCGTTCCAAGCGCCTGTGCACACCTCGGCCAGAAAATGCTCCATCGCACCCTCGTCGCCGTCGAACACTTTGCGATACAGATGCCGCGGATTCCAATCGACCACAACACCGCCCAGATCGAAAATGACGCCGTCGATGGCGTGAGTCATGCGTGCAAGCCCAACCGGTTCAAGGTCTTCACCACACACCGCAACGCCGAATCCGTCAACCCGCGAGCCTTCCATCCCACCGCTCCGCCTTGCTAGAGTGGCGCCGGAGAGACATTGTCCTATGCAGCTTCCCGCCATCCTCACCCTGCCGCGCCTGCATGAGGTGGCAGGCCCCATCTATCTCGTGCTGCTGCTGATCGAATACGCGCTTGCGCCCGCCGTGCCGCTCAGTGCCAGACTGCGCTACATCTTCGCCCCACCCGGCTGGAGCCACGACCAAAGTCGCCAAGACTCCCACAACATCAAAGCCGACTACGTGCGCGCGCACCCGCAAGAAGCGGGGACACCGGGCTTGCCGAAACTACCGGCAGTTTAGAGCGCGCTCGCTGCGACCGCGTTGCCCCGCCGCAGAGCCGCGAGCGGCAGGAAGAAAAATGAGTCACACAAAGAAACAAAGCAACAAAGAGTGAGCAATCTGAGATGGCTCGGCCCGCATAAGCCGCTCACCTAGGGCGCTCCGCGCCCAACCATTTTCTTTGTTGCTTTGTTGCTTTGTGTGAATCATTTCTTCCTTCTTCGCAACTTCATGGTCGGGACGAAACACACGATATGAGCGGCATGGCATATGCGCGGAGGCAGTAGGAAGCGTGCCCTGTCGGTTGCCATTTCATTTATTTGACAGCCGCACTGTCGAGTGCTTGCCTCAATCGAAAGCGCCAACAACGCTGCAATCTCGCCCATGAGGCATCAATGCAAGGCTTTCTCTTTTCGCCCTATGGACGCATCTCACGCCGAACCTATTGGCTGCACTGGATCTTGCCCTATATCGGTCTCGCTGCCGTCGCTACCATGCTTGACTACGCCCTGTTTCCGATCAGAAGACAAAGCGACAATCCGTTACCGCTATTTGAGGGCGCTCTTGGGTTGATATCCTTTTGGCCTGCAATTGCGCTCGCGACCAAACGCTTGCACGATGTCGGCATGACCGGTTGGTGGAACACAACCGGCGTGGTCGTCGCTCTTCTGTTTTCGATACTCACCTACTCCTACTACGTCAATGAACTGAGCGGCGGCGCGCCCATGCCCACCGAGCTAGCCGACCCCAACGACGTCACGCTCACCGAAGATATGATCTTGATGGCTGGCGCGGTGATCTTGGCCTGGCTGCTCCTCTACCCGTTGACCAAAATGTTCTTCTTCAGAGGCCAAGCCGGCGCCAACAAATACGGCCCCGACCCAATGGGCAACCGCGCCGACGTGTTTCAATAAAAAAACGCGCGCCGGGGACGCAATCCCGGCGCGCGTTGGCAGGCACTTCCCCTCAAGCTCGTGCGCGGAACTTCTCCGGATAGACCAACGTCTGATCGTCTTCCACCGGCGCCCGTTCGATCGGCCGCAGCGGCAGGCGCAGCGTCACCGTCGTGCCGTCGCCCAGCGCGCTGACAATCTCCATCGCCCCGCCGTGCAGTTCCGCGATCGCCTTCACAAGACTGAGGCCCAGCCCCGTGCCCTTGTGCAGACGTTGCATGTCGCCTTCCACCTGTTCGAACGGCTTGCCGATGCGATGCAAATCGCGCTCCGGAATGCCGACGCCCGTATCGGCGACGCGGATCCACATATTGCCGCCTTCCGCCCGCGCCGACAGCGTCACGCGGCCTTCCGACAGCGTAAACTTCACCGCGTTCGACAGCAGATTGATCAAGCTCTGCTTCAACGCGCGCCGGTCGGCCATCAAAACCGGCGTGCCCGGCGCGATGTCGAGATCGATGAAAACGCCCGCCTGTTCCGCCGCGCCGCTGACCATCGCGACGCATTCCTCGAACATCGGCTTGAGTTCGATGGCGCGCGCGTCGACCGTCATCTTACCGGCCTCGATCTTCGACATGTCGAGCAGATCGGAAATCAAATCGACCAGGTGCATACCCGAATTGCGGATCAGCTCCGCATACTCCGCATAGCGCGGCGCGCCTAACGGACCGAACACTTCGTTGCGCATCATGTCGGAGAATCCGATGATCGCGTTCAGCGGCGTGCGCAGCTCGTGGCTCATCGACGCCAGAAAGCGCGACTTCGCCCGGCTGGCGCTTTCCGCATGATCGCGCGCATCGATCATCTCTTGCGCTGCTGCGCGTGCGTCCGACACGTCGCGCGTCACCGCCACGACTTCGTTGCCGCCCGCAGGTTGCGCCCGCATTTCGACCGGCACATAGGTTCCGTCGCGCCGGCGCAAGCGGAACGACACCGTCTGCCCGAATCCGTGCGCCGCGCGCAGCAACGCCTGCTCGACCGGTTTCAAATCTTGAATGTGCACGATCATCGCCGGGCTCAAGCCTTCAAGCTCGCGCGCATGCAGCCCCATCAAATCCTCGGCCGCGGGTGACGCATAGAGCACCGTACCGTCGCTCGCATGGCGCGTGATCAGATCCGACGAACTTTCCGCGAGCTGGCGATAAAGCGCCAGATTCGCCTGCATAGCCGCTTCTTGCTGCGCGTGACGCCGCTGAAACGCGCGCAACGATAATGTCCCCACAATCAAAGTCGCGAACAAAGACAGGCCGTAAGCAAAACCCCACAGACCGGCATCGAGCCGCGACACCGGCAAATAACCCGTGGCCGACAAGAACGCGATCATAAGGAAGCCCAAACCGCTCAACCCCGCCGCCGCCAACATCGACGCCCGCCGCCCGGAAATCGCCGCCTCGATCACAACGATCACAAGCCACGGCAGCGCCGGCGACATCAGCCCGCCCGAAAACAGCGCCGCATAAACGACGAAGCCACCCAGGCACAGCGCCGATCCCGATTCCGCTTGCTCGAGCGAACCGCCGCTTTGCACGTAAACCGCCAGCGCCAAGGGCGCCCACAGGAACAGAAAGCCGAGCGTGGTGCTGAAATCGACGGGCCCGATCACCGCAAAATGCAGCAGCCACAGCCCAAGGCCGCATACTCCGGCCATGATATTGGCGGAAATGAAGGCATCCCGCCGCTCGCTTTCGCCGGCAGGATCCGCTCCCAACACCCCATCAAAGGCATCGAGCAGGAAATTCCCCAAATTCCGCCGCATATTAAACCCGCTGACCAGTGCCATAGCCGACTCGTTTCCCATTCGTTAACGCTAAGCTGGCCGCCAAAGGTTAATGAATTCTAAACGCGCAGCTTCCCGCCCTGGGACAGGCCTCTCCGCTCGGGTTCTCAATCTGCAAAAAAGGCGCCCCCGCCCGTTTACCGGCCGCAGCCGCGTATTCCCGCTGCCAAGTCAATAAGAGACGCCAAGACCCGGAACGCCGCTTACCAAGCAAAGCCGCAAAGAGCCGCTGCGGGATACTAAACGGCGTCGCCACCACTCCGATCACGGTGTCCCCATCAAGGTTCCATCTCCGATCGCTACAACTCGAATCGAATTAATCGAAAGAATGCGGATAGTTCCGCTTTCGCATCGTGAACGCCCGCGATCGTCGCCACCGACAGTCGCGAAAGCGCGGTGCGTAAAATTCAAAACGAATGAGCGCAAAGCTTTTCGAAAATGCGGCTCTCTCTTGATTCAAGCCCGAACATTTGCGGCCAGCCGCTGTTGTCGCTAACCGCAGTTCACCTTCAATCCGTGCGCGGTCTCTTCAATTTTGCCTTTGTTTTTGAGCACTTTGGAACGACCCCGGGTTCAATCTCCGCCCAACTTAAGGAGACCTCGATGGGTTTCATTTTCAGGGCGGTGTTTTGGCTGGGCTTGGCGGTCGTTATCCTTCCGCCGCAAGCAAGGCTGGGCGGCGACGACACGGCCGACTTCGATCACGTGGATGTGGGCCTGGAATTCCAAAACGCGGTGAACGCCGCCTGGTCGCTGGGCTCGAACGCCCTCCGCACCTGCGAAACCAACCCAGAGTTGTGCAAGGCTGGCGTCGAATTGTGGAACACCACGGTAAAGACCGGCGTCGGTCTGGCCGGCGAGGTGCAAAAACAACTGCAGGCGCCTCAAGCGCCGCCGCTCAAAACCGCCGCGATCGAGCATGCTGATATGTCGAAGATTCAAGCCCGCGTTGAGTGACAGGCCGTAAACCCCCTGCCTATTCTCCGCCGCCTCGAACAGAGTTGCGTTCGAGCGCTTGGAGCTACCGACCATGCCGGCAACCGCCGCGACGAACGTGCCGCATTTGACCTCGCCGCCCATTACGATCCGCCCCGCCAAAGCCGAAGATTGCGACGTCATCGCCCGGATGATCCGCGCCCTCGCGACCTATCAAGGTGTCGCCGAACGCGTCACCGCGAAGGTCGAAAACTTGCGCCGCGACGGCTTCGGCCCCGACCGCAAATTCGAAGCTCTCATCGCCGAAACCAACGGCCATCCGGTCGGCCTTGCCATTTTCCAAAGTCACTACTCGAGCTGGGAAGGCGCCACGTCCCTCCAAATCACCGATCTCTTCGTCGACGAAACCGTGCGCGGCACCGGCGTCGGCTTTCGCCTGGTGGTCGAAGTGGGATCGATCGCGCGCGAGCGCGGCTGCGCCGGGCTGCAATTGAACATGGTCCACGCCAACCCCTCGCGCACCACGCTCGACCGCATGGGCTTCATGCATCAAGACGATTTGCTGCACTATCGCCTCGACGCGGCGGGTTTGAAAAAGCTGATGGAGATGGAGCGGTGAGCGAATTCGACCCGAAACACCATCGGGTCGTTCCGCAACGCGGCTTTGAAGATCTGACGCTCGGCGAAAAATTCGTCCTGCCCTCGCGCACGCTCACCGAAGCCAACTTCGCGGCCTTCCAAACCGTGTCGTGCGACAACCACCCGATCCACTACGACGAAGAATATTGCAAAGCCCAAGGCCACCAAGGCCCGCTCGCCCACGGCTTGCAAGTCTTGAGCTTCACCGCCGCCGGCGCCGGCTTGTTCCCCCACATGATCGGCGAAGCGCTGATCGGCTTTATCGAAGTGCAGGCGAAATTCCTCAAAGCCGTCTATGCCGGCGACACGCTGTATCCGGCCTTGACCGTCACGGAACTCAAAGCCCAACGCACGACCGGTGTGGTCACGATGCACGCAAGCGTTCACAATCAGAAACGCGAACTGGTCCTGGACGGCAAGCACGTCTATCTCTTGCGGTTGAAGTGATCGACGATTGGGATGAGCGTTACCGCTACATCATCGATCTCGGCCGCAAGATGAAGCCCTTCCCCGACGCGCTGCGCACCGACGGCGTCAAGGTGCGCGGCTGCGCCAGCCAAGTCTGGCTCGTTTCGACCAACGACAACGGCAAGCTCAGCTTCGTCGGCGACAGCGACGCGCTGATCGTCCGTGGGCTGATCGCCTTGCTGCTGCAGATCTACGAAGGCAAGACGCCGGCGGAAATCGTCGCTCTCGACGCCAAGAAAATCCTAGCGGGCCTCGGCCTCGACACGCATCTAAGTCAGCAACGCTCGAACGGCCTCTTCGCCATGATCGAACGCATCCGCGCCGATGCCGCGACGGCGCAAAGGCCATGAGCGGTCCCGCCGACCCGCGCGCGATCCTCGGCAACGCCGTGCGCTTGCTGCAATCGGGCCGCGCCGCCGACGCCGAAGAGTTACTCGAAGCCCTGCTGCGCGCCGACCCGCAAAACGCCGACGCGCTCGGCCTTTTGGGCTTGGTCCATGCCCAGCGCGGCGACAACCTGCGCGCCGAAGACTTCATGTCCCGCGCGCTCGCGCTCAACCCGCATCATGCCGCAACCCACGTCAACCGCGCCAATGTGCTGCGCAAACTCGAACGCACGAGCGATGCGGCGCAAGCTTACGCCAGCGCCCTCGCCTTGCGTCCCGATCATATGGAGGCGCGCAAAAATCACGGCCTCGTACTCGCCGAACTCGGCCGCCACGGCGAAGCGCTAGCCGAACTCGACCTCGTCGCGGGACCGTCGGCCAACCACCCGCAGCTGCTCGCCCGGCGCGCCCAGCTGCGCTACCGCGCCCAGCGCCCGCTCGATGCCGTTGCCGATTACGATGTCTTGGTGGCACTCGATCCCACGAACTGGGAGGCCTTCAACAATCGCGGCATCGCCCTCGATATGCTGCAACGTTACAACGAAGCGCTGCAAAGCTACGATCAAGCGCTGGCGCTAAAACCCAACGACGACAATATATTGCACAATCGCGGCGCCACGCTCATCTGCCTGCTGCGTTACGCCGAAGCTCTGCCGCTGTTCGAGCGCCTCACCCAAAGCGATCCGTCCCTTGCCGACAATTGGAGCTGCCACGGCGTTGCGCTTGCAAGCCTCGGCCGCCTCGAGGAAGCGATCGCGTCGTTCGATCGCGCCCTCTCGCTCGATGCCGACACCTTTCGCGCCCACAACGGCAAAGGCATGGCCCTGACCGCGCTCGGCCGTACGCAAGACGCGCTCGTCGAATACCGCGCCGCACTCTCAGGTCAGCCCGGCAACGCCATGACCCACGGCAACATGGCCTTCGCACTTCTGGTCGCGGGTGATTTGGCCCGCGGCTTTGAGGAATACGAATGGCGCCGCCGCGACGGCCCCATCGGCCAGAGTCAGCGCACCTACCCGCAAAGCGAATGGCAAGGCGAACCGCTCGCGGGCAAGACGCTGTTCTTACACCCCGAACAAGGTTTCGGCGACACCATACAGTTCGCCCGCTTCGCCCCCCTTCTGAAGGCGCAAGGCGCGCGCGTCATCCTCGAAGTGCAAGCAGGGCTCGAAAACCTGTGCCGCTCGCTCGGGCCCGACATCACCGTCTTGGGTCCGGGCCAACCTTTGCCCGAATTCGATCTCCACGCGCCGCTGATGTCGGTCGCGCACAAACTGCGGATCGCGCTCGAAACGATTCCGGCGAACGTGCCCTATCTTCATGCCGGCGACGACGCGCGGCTCCTATGGCGCGAGCGTCTGTCGGCGCTGAAACATCCGCGCGTCGGCCTGTGTTGGTCCGGCAGCCTCAGCCATCGCAACGATCAGTCCCGCTCGATCGCGCTTGCGGATCTCTCAGCGCTCCTCGCAACCCCCGACATCTCGTTCGTCAGCTTACAGCGTGAAGTGCGCCCGACCGACGCAAGCTTTCTGGCAACGCTGCCCAACGTCGCGCAACTGATGCATCACGTCGCGGATTTTGCCGATACGGCCGCTCTGATTGCCGAACTCGATCTCGTCATCACCGTCGATACGTCGGTAGCCCACGTCGCGGGCGCGATCGGCAAGCCGGTGTGGATCTTGATCGCAAGCGCGCCCGATTGGCGCTGGCTGCAA
>JAIOQG010000118.1 GCA_021413465.1 Alphaproteobacteria bacterium
CTCGTCGTAAGGCGAGTCGGTACGCCTCACGCGGCTACCCGGTTTTCGGCGGGCATGAGATGGATCTGCTCAATCGCCGGGTTCGTAATGCCATAGCTCGTGCGCAGGCGTTCAAGCGTATGAAAGTTAAAGGGAAACTCCGCCGCTACGTTGGCTTCCCCATCCACGATTTTCGGCGTTCCCAACGGCTTGATGTCCATGCCGACGCGCATTTGCTTCATGATGTGGTCGACTGTGAAAAATCCGGTCGCCGTCTTTGCACCCCAGAGCAGCGCCGCTTCAAACAGCGCGCACTGGATACGGCCCCAATAGCCGGATTTTCGTATCGATTTGGACAGCGCGCCGCGGGTGAGTTCCCACACGTCCGCACCGCACGGAATGGGAATTTCGCAAACCTCGCCGAATACGTCGGCGAGCATATAGGGACCATCGGTTCTGTTCATCCGCATGGATGCAACGATGCTCTCGCTTTTGTCGAATTCCATGAGATAGATCGTCTGCGCGGTATCGAATTGGTCGAACTCGAGCCCATTGTAGCTCTTCAAATTCCAACCTTTTTCCTTAATGAAAATGTCGTGACGTTGACGAAACATTGCCGCGAGCTTTGAGCGACAGTTTGGGTTCGTTGCCCCTTCCACCACGTGAACCATTTTTCCCTCCATCAGTGTGGAGGAAATTTGGGCCAGCGGGGGTTAGCCCGGCATCGTCAATTCCGACGAGTTGACATTGTCCATCAGGCCAATCTCAACGAGCCATCGAGAGCCGCGCGCACGGCCGCTTGAATCACCGAGGTGACGCGATATTTCATCTTGATTTGATCCTGGTAAGTTCGCACCGTCCGCTCGCCAATCGACAGTATTGCACCGATTTCCCAAGCCGTTTTGCCTTCGGCAGACCATCGCAGCACCTCTAGCTCGCGTGGCGACAATATAGGCGGTACGGGCTTGAACTTTTCAGCCAGTCTGCGGAAGCCTTCATAGGCAAAAGCACCGACGAGCCGAAGCGCCAACATCGCGTTCGTGCTGAGATCGAGATCCTTTCCGCCGATCGTCACCGCGCCGGGGACACCGCCGAAACCCAGTGCCGGCATGACAAAGCCGTCTTCGATGCCAAACTCGGACGCTTCATCGAAAACGCTGAGTGCCCGCTTCGACGCGCCCGACGCCTTCGCGCGCTCGCGGCAATCCGACCAGCGGCACGGCGCCCCGCCTTTCAATGCGTAATGAAAAACCGGGTCCGTGTCGCAGTGACGCGCTTCGCCATAGCGGTCGCGCCAAGCGATCGGCATACCAAACGAACCAAAGCCGCGGTTGAGTTCACTCTCGTGCAACACCGAACCAGCGTACCAGGAAATGAACCCCGCGTTGTTGAGGAGGCGCGTGAGCGGGAGGGATACATCTTCCGGCTTTGCCGCGCGCAGACACGTCTCACTAAAGGACCTGACTGCAGAAAAGTGGATTTCGCTCATACTAGTCTCGTCAAGATCAACTCGTTCGAAGTCCCATTGTGGCGCGATGTCTCGGTCACAAACACGGCGTTCCGTGCCAAATCGCATACGCAAAACTCATCGCGTTTGCGCCCTTTCACCGTCCGCGAGCGAGCGCAACGCCGATGCAGCGACGCCAATCGGTTGAGATAAGATCGCGTCGAAGAACGCCTTCATGAGCTTGCAGGTTTTTGCGGCATCGCCCGAGCCCGCGAGAATCGCGTCTATTTCGTCGGCCGGAATTCCGGTCGTTTGTAGCGCTTCGCCGAAGGCGTGCGACGCAAACTGAGAAAATTCTTCGGCCGGCATTTTGACCGTTTCCGCGTTAGCTTTGGTCGCGACTACGCGTGCGATGCTGCTGTTGGCGCGCTCTACCAATTCGGCGCTCAATTTCCCGTCGAGATCTTCGTTGGTGCGGCCCAAGGCCAGAGTTTTGCAGGTTTCGAATTCCTGACGTTCGCCGAGGTAGGCGAGCTGATCGCGGGTCAAAACATAAAGTTCGTAGGTCAGTTGGTCGGGCAGCAATTTGGTTTTGTCGGCGACGTAGGATTGGACAAGAGCCTTTGCATTCGCCCTAACGCGATCTGCGGGCACGCCATCAAGCTGATCACGGATCACCGAAGTCTCGATGCGCTCGTAGAGCAACGGCTCGTTTTCTTTGATCGCCTGCATGTAGGGTAGGACCTCGGCCACCGCGATCGTGTCTTGGGTCAAGGCGGGCCAGGACGGCAGCCAACCCATCAGCACCGCGGCACTACCGGCAATGCCCATCACCGCTAAAGAGCCCGCCATCCCATAGGCCGGGAGGTTGAGATGCAGAAAACGTCTGGCGCCCAGAGCGGCAAGATAGCCAACCGCTCCGGCTCCGGCCCCAACAAGAGTGCAAATAATTAGCGCCGCCAAGTTCATCGCCGCCGATTATAGGCAGGATGGCTGAGAACGCTAGGATCATCCGCAGGCAGATTAACGATGATTCATCGAATTGCGGTCTAGGATTGCGCCACGCAACGGTGTCATGGGGATGGGAGGCACGGCTTTGTGACACCGGCATGATCCGCCAGACCACGCCGACAAGCCTTTCTGCAATTTCACGGACAACCTCGAACGCTTTCATCCGGTTACATGACTAGAAAAACCTCTCCCAAACCGGGCCGCAATAGCTCGAAGCAAATCGAATCGCCTAGTTTCCGCCTTCCCGCGCTCGACTCGCAATTTTTGCTCGGCGACAGCATGCGCGGCGTGCGCTTCTTGCTTGAATATGCAAAGGCAGAAGAGGCGCTTCGTTCGGCTCGAATCCGTTCCACAATTGTCGTGTTCGGATCGGCACGCATCGATGAGCGGCACCGGTGGTATGCGGAAGCGAGAGCTTTCGGGCGCATCGCGTCGGAACGTGGCGGTGCACTCGACGGGGGCACGGATGGTCACGACAACGTTATTGCGACGGGCGGCGGACCCGGCGCCATGGAGGCGGCAAACCGCGGCGCGTCGGATGCACATGCTCTGTCCATCGGTTTCAACATTCGGTTGCCGAAAGAACAAAAGCCAAACCCCTATTCGACGCCGGAGCTAACATTTCAATTTCACTATTTTGCGATGCGCAAAATGCACTTGGCGATGCGTGCGCACGGGCTGGTTGTTTTTCCGGGAGGCTTCGGCACGCTGGACGAGCTGTTTGAAATTCTTACGCTGCGCCAAACGGGTAAGGTCAGCGGCGTGCCCGTCGTCCTGTTCGATCGCAGCTATTGGACGCGGTTGATTAATTTCGATGCACTGATCGACGAAGGGATGATCGAACAGGCGGATCTGGAACTGTTCAGCTTTGCCGAAGACGCTGAGCAGGTATGGCATCAGCTTATTCGCGGCGGCTTAAATGTGCCGAAGGCGCCGACGCCCAAGAGCAAACGCAATTCTAAGCAAAAATAGAGGCAGACCTATCGCGGTTCACATACCGGATCGACGGCGTCTGGAGGCAAGTGGCATTCGATTTCGTGGTTGGCCGTCGCCGTGCCGCCCGTCGCAGCCGCGTCCAGGACCAAAGGCTGCCCACCTTTGGTGGCGGCTTGTAGCAACTTCTCAATCTGCTTCGCGTCGGGCATCGGCGAGGCCGGCGCGGCGAAAAACCACGAACGGCGGCGCGGTGCCGGTGCTGCTTTCAGCGAACCGACAAGTTGCTGCAGCGCCGATGCTTTTTTCGGGACGCCCGCCTTGTCGAGTGCCGCCAGAAAGGTGCCGGCTTGCGTCATCGCGCCGGAAAGTTGAGCGTCCCGGCTGTAGAGACCCGAAAACGGTCCGTCGCTGCGGGCGCTGCGCGCCTGCTCCAAGATCGACTGAACCACTTTGGTCACTGGCTTGTGGCTGTCCGTCGGCTTGCGCGGTTTTTTGGTCATGACATCATCAACCTTCGCTTTATTGCGTCAAACCGACTTGGCTTTGACGCGTTCTATGTGTCCCTTTTTCATATAGAGCGCGATGATCGGTTCGGCCACGGTCTGGCTACCCGTCAATTCGTGCTCTATCACCGAAAGGCGAACCAATTTGCTGGCATAATCCGCCAAGAGTTCCGGTGCGGCGGAGCTTACTACCTCAGCCACGCGCATTTCCATTGCATGACGCGCGATGTCGTCGCCCGCCATAATGATGGCGCGCGCGACGGCAAGGGGTGCTTGGTCGAAGGTCTGCAGTATCGATTTTGCGAGGCCGGTGTCTTTCTTGGCGATCTCGCCGCCCACGGCGTTCAACAAGGCGCCGATGCCTTGGCGCATGAGCTGAAAGAGGACGTATTTGTATCCCGGCTGCGCACCGCGCAGCAGCGCATCGATGAGATCGGCCTGCGCGAACGAGCGGATGATCACCGGCTCGCGCTGATTGGGTGCGCCGCTGGCGACAAGCTGATGTTTGACAATCCCGCCGAACGCACTGCCGATAAGAATCTCGACATACATCGGGCGCACATCGCTCGCGCCGTAACCGGCAAAGACAATTCCCGTCTTTGGGACGCCGGGCGGAATCCAATCGGTCAAGCACGACGAAACCGTTATCGCGGCAAGGGCCGCCTTTGTTTCGTCCGGCACCGCGTTGTCGCCGAACATTGCCTTCAACATGCCCGTCAGCAAGCGGTCGAGGTATTGATCAAGCAGCGCAACGAGGCGCGGCGAACTTTCGCCGACAATGGGACGGCGCGACGGCGTATCGCCGTGCGGCAAAAACAGATTCTGGAAGTAATCGCCCGAGTGGGTGGTTTCGAAGCGCAGCATGTCCAGTGCGCGGCTCAGCACTTGCGGCTTCTGTGCGCTTTGTCCGCCCGACAATTCCGCGCACTGGTAGAAGCGTTGGACAATGGCTGCTACGTAGATGGCGAAGCTCAGCCGCTCTTGCCCTTCTTCAAGAGGCAGCAATGACTGAGCCTTTGCGTCCGCGCCCGACGTCCAGCGCCCTAGGAATTCGACCAAAGATTGCGTGACCTTTGTAACCGTCGTGCCGGAAGACGGCACGGCGGTTTTGAAGGCTTCGAATATGGTCGACCAGGGATAGCGGTAGAACTCCGCAACGTCGAAAATCATGGATGCGACGGGCAATTTCTCGTCGACAACGTAGATCTTTTCGATGCCGGTCTGATAGCGAACGGAGGCCGTGCCATCCTTGTGATACTCGATCGCCGTCAACGCGCTGTCTGCCGCCAAAGCTCCGCCTTGAACGTTCAGCAGCATGACCTCGGACGTCATGTCGTCTACCCCCAATCGCGCCACGGCGCGATCCCCCAGCGGTTGCCCAACCCCACTTGGACAGTCACCGCGCGCATTCAGACAAGAATCGCCCAAAAGGGCAATGGCGCTCCCGCTCAGGTTTCCTTGATTTCCGCCGAATTCCCGGGCCTCAGGGACGGTTTACGCCGTATGAGGACGGCCGCACACAGTGAACAAACGGAGACGGGGGCCTGGAGGTGCCCTAGGGCAGCAATGTCTCTTCCACGAAATCGAGCCGGTCTTGGCCGAAGAACATCTCGCCGGCGACGAAAAACGTCGGAGCTCCGAAGACACCCCGGGCGACCGCACTTTCGGTGTTGGACTTTAGCTTTTCTTTGACGTCGGCGCGTTCGATGCGTTGCGAAAACTCGCCCGGGTCGATCCCGATATCTTTCAACACGTGAGAGACTTCAGCGGAGTCGTTCAAGTTGCGCGGGTGCGCCCACATCGCGTCGAACATAGCGTTGACGTAGAGATCGAACTGATCGGTCGACTGATAGGCAACGGCGCCACGCATCAATGGCAAGGTGTTGACCGGAAAATGCGTGTTGAAGTTAAGCACTACACCATAGCGCCTCGCGAAGCGCGCGAGGTCGGCGTTCATGTAGCGTGCCTTCAACGGGATCATCGCCGGCGAGGCGTTGCCCGTGGCTTTGAACACGGCACCAAGCAGTATGGGCGTCCAAAGGATGCGCGCGCCGTGACGGGAAGCGATCTTCGGCAACTGTTTGTACGCCAAATAGGTCGTCGGGCTTCCGAAGTCGAAAAGGAATTCGACGGTCTTTGTCATTTCGTTGGTGTTCCTTGGTTCGTGCGTTACCACTTCTCGATCCAGGGCCGCAGGTCAAGCTCGTGCGTCCAGGCGTCGCGCGGTTGGCGATGCAGCATCCAATACATATCGGCGATGTGGTCGGGCGCAAGTATGCCGCCCTCGGCCTTCTTGGCGTATGCCTCCGGGAAAGTTTCGCGAATGAATGCCGTGTCTATCGCACCGTCTATCAAGACGTGGGCGACGTGTATGCCTTGGGGACCGAGTTCGCGCGCCATGCTTTGGGCGAGGGCGCGAAGCGCGTGTTTGGCACCGGAAAAAGCCGCGAAACCGGCCGAGCCGCGTACGCTTGCCGTCGCGCCGGTGAATATGATCGTTCCCCTGCCCCTGGGCGTCATGCGCTTTGCGGCTTCGCGGCCCATAAGGAAGCCCGCGAAGGCGCCCATCTCCCACACTTTTGTGTAGACGCGAGCGGTTGTTTCGGCGATGGCAAAGCGGACGTTGGCGCCAATATTGAACGCCGCAACGTCTATCTCGCCGATTTCTTTTTCGATCGTATCGAAAAGAGCGATCGTTTCGTCTTCCTTGCGGGCATCGGAACCGAAGGCGTGCGCGATGCCACCGGCGCTGTCAATTTCCGAAACCAGGTCTTTCAGCTTGTCTTTGTCGCGCCGCGTGACGCAGACGGCGTATCCCTCGCGGGCGAAACGGCGGGCGATGGCGCCGCCTGTCGCGTCGCCGGCGCCGATGACGAGAGCAACGGGTGGGCGAGACTTTTTGGCGGGCGAGTTGGTCATGCGGACTGCTCCTATTTGGGAGCAGTTTAGCCATTGGGTGTCGTTTGGGAAGCGATCAGCCCTCGGCTTCGACGAAGCTCAGCGCCTGGTGGGCCATGCGTAAGGCGTGATGCAGCTTGATGGGCGTGTTGAGATAGCGATTGGTGGCTGCCACCAGGTGGCGTGACAATGAACCTTCTCCGGCCCATGCCACCTCCTCTTTTACGGCCGTCAGCATTTTCACGCGATGGCAGGAGAATATCGGCTCGCGAATGCCGTGGTCGAACAGCGCGCGTTGCTGATGCGCGAAGAACTGCGCGACGTCAGCGACGAACCAATTCTCGTCGGCCGCCGGCAACAGGTAAGGCGCATTGCGGCCGAGAAAGCAGGCCATTTGCAGCAGGGCCGCCTGCCAGAGTTCCGGCGTTTCGGTGCAGTGTTGGCGGACGGCGTTGCCGAAGGTGAGCATGTGCGTGAAGTCGAGCCAACGCACATTGTGCGACACCGCCCTGTCGGTGTGCAAATCCACCGCCAGATCGAAGCGAAGCATCGCGATCGCACTGGCTTCGAGCAGCGTGCGATACTTCGCTTCGTCGCTACCGGCCATGGTCGATACGCGGTCGAGCGTGGAATTGACCGACAGGCCGATGAATTGTTCTGCGGCACATGTCGCTCCGCTGCCCTGAGGTTTCTTTGCCAGCACCTGCGGATACGCCCGGAACTCGGGGATGCGATCCTCGCGCGTGGCGTAGATGATGGAACGCGCAAGCGACCTCAGTACAGGCCCCGCGACCGTTTGGCCCAAGGCGTCGATGAGTTCGAAAGCCTTGCGCGCGTAGATCGCCGAGTGACCGAAATCCTGATAATGCGCGAGTGCGGCTTTGGCGAATGCGGGTTTGAGTTCGCGCAGCGAAACGCCGTCGGTTAGCGCGCCGTTGAGAAGGGCTATCGCGCCCGGCTCGTCTTCCGATTCGATGGCCGCGGCAAAGGCCGTTGCATCCCAGCTCTTTGTTGCCTGGGTAAATGGAAACTCGGGTTGCCGCAGCGTGTCCCAGGCAATGTGGGCGATCGGTTCGACGCGTGCCGTCAAGCGTTCGTCTTCGGCGTGCGCGATGGCGCCGAGCGCGACCCAATCTGGCGCGGCGGCGTAGGCATGCGTCATGCCGTATTCGAAGTGTGCCGCGCGGGTTCGCACCATATGGCGCAAAGGTTCCAATGGTTCACCACCGGCGCGCTCGTGCCTCGCCACTTCGCGTGCCATGCGCTCATAGTCGTTGTCGGCGCATGCCTGTTCGAGATTCTCGAGCGCGCGGCGTTGGCGCTGTTCCGCCGGTACATCGGCCACGTCGACCCACACATTTCTATCCCTCACTTCGACGGGATATAGGCGCAATTGGTCGCCGCCGACGACGGTCTCGCCGCTTGAGAGGTCGAATTTCCAGTTATGCCAATTGCAGGTGAGCGTACATGGCGCGCCGAGGGTGCCCTCGCTCAACGGATAGCCTTCGTGCGGGCAGCGGTTGTTGCAGGCGAAGATGCGCTCGCCTGACGCAATCAGGAGAATTTGATTTCGTCCTGCCTTGAACACGCGCCGGCCGCGATCTTTGAGAGCCTCAACGGGTCCGGCATCGATCCACTGCGCCATGGGTGCCTCATATTTACGACAGTTTTTCCTTTAATTATTATTATGCCGCACGCTTGTATTTCGCAAGCCCTTCTTTTAGAAAATAGTGATGAGCGACACCGTTACCGATCAAGGCGCCTCGAAGCGCGCCATACTCGACCATCTCAAGCGCCATGGGCCAAGCGACGCGGTAGATCTCGCGAAGAAGTTGGACATCACGGCCATGGCAGTACGGCAACATCTTTATGCGCTTGAGAGCGAGGGGCTTGTATCTTTCAAGACGGCGCCGCCGCATGGGGGGCGCGGGCGGCCTTCCAAACTGTGGCAGGTGGAGCAACCTGCCGACGCGATGTTTCCAGATGCGCATGCCGAGTTGTCGGTCGAGTTGATCGGCAATATCCGAGAGGTGTTTGGGGAACGCGGGCTCGACAAATTGATCGCGCGGCGCACCGAGCAGCAGATTTCGAGCTATCGTGCGGCCCTGTCGTCTGCCACGTCGCTCAAGGACAAGGTGAAGCGTCTCGCGCGCTTGCGGGCGGACGCAGGCTATATGGCCGAAGCGTCCGCGGATGGCGACGGCTTCCTGATGGTTGAGAATCATTGTCCGGTCTGTCGCGCGGCCGCCGCCTGCACCGGTCTTTGCCGGCAGGAACTTCAGGTGTTTCAGGCGGCGCTGGGGCGCGACGTTGTGATTAAACGCACAGACCATATTTTGGCCGGAGCGCGGCGTTGCGCCTATCATATTCGGCAAAAATAAGGCCGACGGGCCGCTGCACTTCCTATTTCGATCTGAGCACAGGCGCGGAACTCTGCTTCCCCTCGGGCGATTCTCAGGGTATTTCTTGACTTCTTTGGTAAGCTACTCTGCACGCACGGCATGGTGCGCGCGGACGCTCTCTCGACTTAATGCAAGGACTGGCGACTGACTATGCGGAAATCTGGAACTGTTAAGTGGTTCAATCAAGCAAAGGGATTTGGCTTCATTTTGCCCGATGATGGCGGGGCCGACGTCTTTGTCCATGTTTCTGCGCTGGCAAAGGTTGGGGCGCAGAGCCTCGCCGAAGGACAGCGCGTTTCGTTCGACCTGGCGCAAGATCGCGGGAAGACGATGGCGGCCGAGCTCTCGCTCGATGGTCCGGCTCCCGCGCCACAACCACGCGGTGGCGGTGGCGGATCTCGCAACCGCGACGACGATGGCGGAGGATTCAAACCGCGGGGTCAACAGGGTGGCTTCGGCGGACGCGATGGCGGCGGGCGTGACGGCGGCGGGCGCGACGGCGGAGGACGGGGCGGCTTCGGTGGGCGCGAGGGCCGTGGTCCTGCAGGCCCCGGTGCTGGGCCGCGGCCGCACGCGGGAATATTCGACGCGCTGAATATGGTCGTCGTGCGCGTGCGCGATCTCGCATCGGCGCGCAGTTGGTACGAACGCGTACTGGAACTGCGGGTGGCGGAAGACAACTCCTCGGGTCAGACGGTTGTCTTGGATCTCGGTCGCGGCGCGAACTTGTGCCTGTGGCAGCTGGGGCCGGACGAAGCCTTGGCCGGGACAAATGTAGCGGCCGCATTCCCAAATTTCCGCTCCGGCGACGTCGATGGAACCCACCACAAGCTCGAGGGCCTCGGGGTGACGGTCACGCCGCTGAAGGACTCTGGCGGGGTAAAGTGGTTTTCCCTCTACGATCCCGACGGAAATCGGATCGACGTGGTGCAAAATCGGCCGCGTCCCTACTAAGCTCAGCGGGGGTAAACGCAGAGACGGAGACGTACGATGACCCAAAGCGCGATCGACTGGGACGTCGCGCCCACCTCCGATCCGGCCGTCGACGCCGGAACGGCGATGGCAACAGTGCTGCCA
>JAIOQG010000119.1 GCA_021413465.1 Alphaproteobacteria bacterium
CAGATAATTCTCGAAGCTTCCATCCCAACGGATACGGCAGCGTAGATAGGTCGGGCCATGGGGGACGACGAAGAATCGGGATCTAAGAGCGCTATTCTTGTCGTGAAGCTCAACGTGGAAGGCGGACGAGTGCGGTATGCCGGCCAAGAATACTGCAGCGTTTTTCGGGAGCCGCTCAGCGAGTGTCGTAAAGCAATCTCCGATTGCCGATGCGGGCAATGTATCGGCAATGAGAGGGTTGCCTTCAAGCGCAAAGCGACGAATGCGCTTTCTTAGAAATGTGATCTCTCCGAGCGCAAATTGCAGGCTGGCTGAATTCACTTTGAAGATTGCCAGTCCGGCCAATCGATCATCCAACCAGGCCGACAGAACAAGGAGGCTTTTGTCCGGAGTGCTCCAGAGGGCGTTCAACCATTCGAGATCTTGGCCCATTTCGAGGCACGGAAACGCGTCCTTCGCACATTTGGAAAGTGCTGCGATTTCCGATGCGTCAGTGAAATCCTCTTCACGCCAAGTGATCAAACGTGTTTTCCCGTCCTGCACGGTGCGCGGTTTATGTCGCGCTACATCATGTCTTTCTTGTATGTAAATAATGCCATGTCAGGTCGCAGCCTGGTAGTTGTTTATCGCGTTGGCCGATCGGCGATTCCGGCCATTTGTTGACAGGCGCTGGCGCTCGGTCTTTTGTTCCTATGCAATAGGCAATACGAGGCTCAGATCGTCGAGTACAACAGAGCCTATCCGCCGGCCGACCATGCCGTCGTGCGGGGCATGGATCAGGTTAGAATCTTTGTCGACAGGCCGGTGTAAGGACATCAGATGATCAAGAAGCCCATTTCCGCCGACTCGCATATCACCGAGCCGCCGAATTGCTATGTGGATCATATCGATCCCAAGTATCGCGAGCGCGCGCCTAAGATGGCGAGGCTCGAGCGTGTCGGCGACGCGTTCGTGATCGACGGTATGAGCCAACCGGTGCCGATGGGCTTGGTCGCGGCCGCGGGCAAGGACCCGGCGCACATCACCACGGATGGCGTTGCCTTCGAAGATTTGTGGCGAAGCGGTTGGGATCCGAAGTTCCGTATTGCCGATCAAGAGAAAGACGGCGTGGCGGCGGAGATCATCTATCCTACGGTCGGCATGCTGATCTGCAATCATCCGGACTTCGATTACAAGAAAGCGTGTTTCGAGGCCTATAATCGCTGGCTGCAGAACTATTGCGCGGAGGCGCCCGGGCGCTTGTTCGGTATGGCGCAGGTTTCGATGCGCACGCCAGCAGATGGCGTGGCCGAACTCAAAGCGGCGCACGCGATGGGTTTCAAGGGCATCATGATGCCGGGTGATCCGGCGGTCGAAGACTATGACAGCACGGTCTACGACCCGGTGTGGGCGACCGCGGTGGAATTGGGCTTGCCGCTCTCGTTTCATATTCTGACCGGGCGTTCGAGCACGATTGACGCGAAGCCACGAGGTCCGCGCATTAACGGTTTCCTCTCCATCATTCGCGGCTGTCAGGACATTATGGGGACGCTTATTTTCGGCGGCGTATTCGACCGGCATCCCAAGCTGAAGATCGTATGCGTGGAGGCGGATGCAGGTTGGGTTCCCCACTATATGTACCGCATGGATCACGCTTACAACCGTCACCGCTACTGGATGAAGGCGCCGCCTCTGAAGCGCCTGCCCAGCGAGTATTTCCACGACCACATCTACGTGACGTTCCAGGACGATTGGGTCGCGTTTAAGACGAAGGATTTGTGCAACGTGCGCCGCTTGATGTGGGCGAACGACTTCCCTCATTCGGACTCGACCTGGCCGTGGTCGCAAGCGATGCTGAACAAGCATGCCGCATCGCTGAGCGAACAGGAGCGGAATTTTATTTGCCACGATAATGTGGCCGAGCTCTATGGATTGAGTGCATAGGCATGAATGACGGTGCGGTGTTTCGTCTGCTTGGTGTCGCCGCGGTGGCCGGTGGCGTATTGAGAGTTGCTTCTGCATTTGTCCCCTGGGCGCCCGGGGTGTGGTGGCTTGAGCTGCTCTATCTCGCGGTGGATCTATCACTGCTTTTCGGGCTGATGGGTGTGTATTTCGCCTATCGCGCCAAGGTCGGCCTCTTTGGCTTGGCGGCGTTTGCGATTGCGGAAGCCGGCATTGCCTCGATCGTTGGCCCGGATAGCGTGGCGTTCGGCATCGATACTTATTTGATGGGCGTTCATATCATCACGGTCGGGCTGACGTTGTTTGCGATTCAATTGCTTGTGACTCGCGCCGGCCCTTGGGTGGCGCCGGTTTGGTGGATCGGTTCGGCCGTCTTCGGTGCCGGTGCGGTGGTCGCCGGAAATCCGGAGATCGGGTTCATGGTGGGCGGCATCATGTTCGGGCTTGGATTTGTTGCCGCGGGCCTCGATTTTCTGCGGCCGTCGTCGTCTCTTACCAGCTGATCTTTTCGAATATTCGGCGCAGCTTTTCGCCTCGCCTTCGGTTTACGTTTTCCACCCAGGCGACGCGGCCATCCATATGTGCGCGAAAGTCCGCGTGCCCCTCCCGATTTTGCGACGGTGCGCCGTGCCGAGCGCAGTTGGTCAGCGTCGCTTTGAGGTTGTCGTAATCGGGCCGCGCGATGTTGATGTGCTGATTGACAACAAGGCCGGTAACGGATTGTCGCGTGCTACGCGGCATGATGCGTGTCTTGCTCGCGTTGAGCGCGAAGCCTTCGTCTTGGACGATTTCTTGGATGGCACGTATGAAGCGATTCGAACGGGCCAACAAGGCCTTGTCGCCGGAAAAAGTCAGGTCGTCGGCGTAGCGGGTGTAGCGAGCATTAAAACGGCTTGCGAGCCCGGTTAGGCGGCAGTCGAGACCTCGCGCTGCAAGGTTTGCAAGGGTGGGCGAGGTCGGCGCGCCTTGCGGCAGGTGAGGTGACGCATATCTTTTGCGCGTTTCATGGTTCCTTGCCGCTATGTCCGCATTAGTTTCCAGGACAGCGGCAGGGGTGGCCGTGGTGCAGATGCCGGTCAATACCCGTGTGACGGAGGTCGGATACCCCAGGCAACGAAAAATCGCGTGTATGCGTCGTGGCGGTGTGGTTAGAAAAAAATCTTTCAGGTCGACCGTGATGACAACGTCTTCTCCGGCATGGCGCGCGGCGGCCGTCGCACATGAGCGGCCCTTGATAAATGCAAAGGCGCTGTCATGCACAGGCATGTGATCGAGAATGTCATGGAGTATGCGTCGTTGTATCGCTTTTAGGCGCGGCTTCGGTGATTCGATAAGCCGCCACGATCCGGTCTGCTTTGGAATCCAATGACAGGCGTAGTGGTGAAGAACGTCGCTTGTTGCGTGGGAGAGTGTGTGCTTGGAATCGGCGAGCCACTCTATTTGCCCGAGCGGCACTGCAAGCCAATGTGCGAGGGCGGCGGTCGTCGTGAACCCGGGAAGTCCGGCGCCGCGGAAAGGTGCGAGGGGCGCGAATCTCGGCGGTGGAACTGTGACCGACAGTTTGCCTAACCGATCGGCTGTGGCCTCACCGATCTTATGGAGCGACGAGCAGGATACAATGGCTCGTTCCAGTTGCTTGAACTGCGGCGCATAGGGCGTCTTGATCGATGCAAGTATTTCCTCGACAAGCTCAATTGCTCGCGTGCGCGATCGACGGCCGAGTATGCGAACTGCGCGGCGTTTGAGCGCCATGGGCGTCCATGGTCCGTCCAAGAGCATGAAAGCCAGGATCGGCACGAGATGGCGATTGCTTTTCATTCCGCGCGGGACATCCAAATCGTTGCGGCGGAGCACTTCAACCCATCATGTGAGGCATAACCGGCCCTGGGTGCAGCCCAGCGAGGGTTATGCGACGTCTTTCTGGCGTTGTGAATGTTCCCCGGGGTAACCCCGGAGTTCCCTGGCTGAACCGAAGTGCAGCGTCAGGGAGTCTTGAAGTGTCTGCCGCTTCGTCAAGATATGGAAAGGGCGGCCACAGTCAATCTGTTTGGCCGCCCGCAATTGGATTTAGAATAGTGCAGCGATGCGCTCTATCAGCTGACCGGAAATCCCCGATCGCGCATGAGTGCGTTGGTGTCGACGTCGCGGCCGCGGAACCTGCGGAACGCTTGGTCGGGCGGTATCGAGTTGCCCACGCTCATGATCGAGGCTTCGAGGAGTTTGCAGGCGTCTTTGTTGTAGAGGCCGCCTTTTTCCTGGAAGCCTTCGTAGACGTCGGCCGTCATCGCGTCGGCCCAGATATAGACATAGTAACCGGCCGAGTAGCCGTCGCTTGAGAAGATGTGGCCGAAAGCCGCCGCCGGGTGGCGCAGGACCATTTCTTTCGGCATGCCGATTTCGGCCATCGTCGTGCGTTCAAACTCCGCGATGTCGATGCTCTTGTCCGGCGTTGCCGCCAAGTGAATCTTCATATCGTAGATCGCGTTGGCGAGGTATTCGACCGTTTCGAAGCCCTGGTTGAAGTTTTGGGCCGCGAGGACTTTGTCGACGAGCGCTTTCGGGATCGGCTTGCCGGTTTGGTAGTGGACGGCGAATTGGTTCAACACTTCAGGCGTTGCAAGCCAATACTCGTTCACTTGGCTTGGGAACTCCACGAAGTCGCGCTTGACGTTGGTTCCGGCGAGCGTCGGGTAGGTGACGTTCGACAGTAATCCATGCAGTGCGTGGCCGAATTCGTGGAACATCGTGTTGGCGTCGTCCCAGGAGATCAGCACGGGTTCGCCGGGTTTGCCCTTGATGAAGTTCGAGTTGTTGGAGACGACCGGCGTTAGCGTGTCTTTGAATTTTTCCTGCGTGCGGTATTCGTTCATCCAAGCGCCCGAGCTCTTGCCGGAACGCGCATAGGGATCGAAGTACCAAAGTCCGACGCGATTGCCGCCGCGACGCACCTCGTAGACCGACATGTCGCGATGATAGACGGGGATGCCGGACAGCTTGACGAATTCGAGGCCGTAGACTTGGCCCGCGGCCCAAAACATGCCCTCGCGGATTTTTTCGAGCTGGAAGTACTGCTTCACTTCGTTCTGATCGATGTCGTATTTCGCTTTGCGAACCTTCTCGGCGTAGTAGCGATAGTCCCAGGGTTCGATCGTAATCTTGGCGCCTTCTTTGTCGGCGATCGCCTGCATGTCGGCGACTTCTTCTTTCACGCGGGCGACGGCGGCCTTCCAGACCTTCATCATCAGGCCCATCGCCGCGTCCGGCGTTTTGGCCATGTTGTCGTCGACGATCCAATGGGCGTGTGTCGGGAAGCCCAAAAGTTTGGCGCGTTCGGCGCGGAGCTTTAGGATTTCACTCGCCGTGCTGCGGTTGTTGTGTTCGTTCTGGTTGTTGCCGCGCGCGTTCCACATGCGCCAACCCTTTTCGCGCAAGTCGCGGCGATCGGAATAGGCGAGGAAGGGTTCCATCGAGGAGCGCGTGTTGGTGAGCACCCATTTGCCGGGTTGCTTGTGCTCTTTCGCGGCTTGGGCGGCGGCGTCGCGTAGGGGCGGCGGCAGGCCCGCGAGGTCGGCTTCGCTGTCGAGGGTCAGCGTGTAGGTCTCTTCGTCCGAGAGTTGGTTCTGGCGGAAGGTTGTGAACAGGGATGCGAGTTTTTGGTTGATGTCCTTCAGGCGCGACTTTTGTTCTTTGCTCAAGCCCGCGCCCTGGCGCGCGAAGCGGTTGTAATAAACCTCGGTTACGCGCTGCTGCTCGGCGTTCAGGTTCGATGTCGCGCGCGCATCGTTTACGGCTTTCAAGCGTTGGAACAAGGCGTCATTTTGAATGATTTCGTCGCCGAATTCAGAGAGAACCGGCGACATTTCGGTTTCAATCCCCTGCATCGTCTTGTCGTTCATCGTTGACGTGTAAACACCAAAGAGCGTCGACACGCGTCCGAAGGGGCGGCCCGCGTCCTCGAAGGGTAGGACCGTGTTGTCGAATGTAGCGGGCGCCTTGTTTGCCGTGATCGCATCGACTTCGGCGCGCAGCAGGTTCATGCTTTTTGTAAAGGCAGGTTTGAATTGAGGGGCTGTGATCTTGTCAAAACGCGGAACACCGCCGTTGGCACCCGTCCAGGGATCAAGCAGTGGCCCCATCGTCGCCGCTGCCGCGGCCGCCGCCGACTCGGAAATTGCGATGGAGGATGTGGTGCTTAAGGCCGCCGTTGCGGCGGCAGCCATCAGAAACGTTCTTCTTTCCATTAGATCGAAACCCCGTGTTCACGAATTTGATTTCCCCGTAGGGCAGGGGACGGAACCTAACGGGATCGACGAGGCGCGTCATCTGACGTCCACGTGAATTGTTTGGGATAGCGGCGTATCAAGGGCTTGATTGGTGCACTGCGATATGTAGGTTGCCAGGCTTGCGAAACGGCTAAATCCTGCGAGGAAATGTGAGCTCATCGGCGTCGTCCTATTTGACCTTGAAGGTTTTGCCCGGCCGTGGGCGCTGCGTCATGGCGGCGCGCGATATCCCAAAGGGGACACGCGTCTTGGCCGACCCGGTGATTTTCGTACCTGGCGCGGAATCCGATCACACGGACCAAACGGTCGTTGGGCGCTATGTGTTCCAGTGGAACGACGACGACGATCTTTGCGTCGTGCTTGGGTACGGCAGCTTGCTCAACCACGGTTTGCCCGAGAACATCGCGTTAGTGTCGAACTTCGAAGAGATGACGATGGAGTTTTATGCCATCGCCGATATCAAGGCGGGCGAAGAGCTTGTGTACGATTACGGACACGAAGCAGACGAGCTGGCGGACTATTACGGCATCCCCAATGCGGGCACGGCGCAGGCGGCGGAGTAACGCTGCACCTGCGAAGGCGACCGTCCGCCTACGGATAAAGTCGTTAATCGCGACCGAAATGCGCCGCTCAATCGTTAATGAGCGGCGTCTTGCGTTGCTTGGGCACGCTTTTCCTGAGACCCTTTGCGAATCGCGTCGGCTGAGGGAGCGCATGCACCATGAGCGAGCAAGGAAAGCAGGGAGTCACGTACGAGAAAGTCGGAGACGAGTATTTTCAGAAACGCAAGTTGCGGCGTTACGCAGGCGTGATGTCGCTTTGGGCGCTCGGTGTTGGCGCGGTGATATCGGGTCAGTTCTCGGGTTGGAACTATGGTCTCGCTTTCGGATGGGGTTCGATGTTCGCGGCCACCGTCATTATCAGCGTCATGTATCTTGGGCTGACTTACTCCATCGCTGAAATGGCGACCGCTTTGCCGCACACGGGTGGCGCCTATTCCTTCGCGCGGTCCGCGATGGGGCCGTGGGGCGGGTTCATCACCGGCGTAGCCGAAAACATCGAGTATGTTTTGACGCCGGCGGTCGTCGTGTTCTTTATCGGCTCTTACATGGGCGCAATTCTGGAGACGCCACCTGAGTTTCAGCCGGTTTATTGGTTGTTGGGCTATGGCATCTTTGTTGCCGCCAATCTCTTCGGCGTCGAGTTGTCGTTCCGCGTGACGGTGTTTGTGACCTTGGTGGCGCTCGCCTGTCTCGTGTTCTTCTATATCGCAGCGTTACCGAACATGGACTTTGGGCGGTGGGCGATGAATGTGGGTGTCGGACCCGATGGTGCGCTCGTCGAAGCACCGGAAGGAAATGGGCCGTGGTTCCCGGCCGGCATACACGGGGTGCTTGCGGCATTACCATTTGCCGTGTGGCTTTATCTTGCGATTGAGCAGTTGCCGTTGGCTTCGGAAGAATCGATCGATCCAAAGCGCGACATGCCGAGCGGTATCTTGTTCGGCATCTTCACGCTGATGGCGAGTGCGTTTGCGGTGTTGTTGCTCAACTCAAGCATTTCACCGGGGGCGTGGGGCTTGCGCGCCTCGGGTGAGCCGTTGCTGGAAGGGTTTCGCACTTTGTTTGGTACCGATCTCGCAAAAATTCTCGCCTTGGTGGCGATTGCAGGATTGGTCGCAAGCTTCCACGCGATCATCTTTGCATTCGGGCGGCAGATCTATTCACTGTCACGTGCAGGTTATTTCCCGCGCTTCCTGTCTGTGACGCATGGGACGCACAACACGCCGCACATTGCATTGATCTGCGGTGCGTTGGTCGGTCTCACCGTAATGTTGTTTATTTGGTTCGTTTACGGCGCGGAAAAGGGCGGTGCCTTCATCGGCGGCGCGTTACTGAACATGGCCGTGTTCGGCGCCATGATTTCGTACGTCTTCCAAGCGGTTTCGTTCATCATGCTCCGTATCCGGCTGCCCAACATCGAGCGTCCGTATCGTAGTCCGTTCGGGATGTTGGGCGCGGGTTTGACGCTCATTATCGCGTTGGTGACGATCTACTTTCAAGTGACGGACGCGGCGTTCCGCGACCCGGTTTTGGGCGTCGCGGGTTACTACGCTTTGATGATTTTGTACTTCGCCGTATTCGGGCGCACGCAGCTGGTGCTGTCGCCGGAAGAAGAATTTGCAATGTCGCACGGCAAGTCTGATTACAAAACGCATTGATGTGCTAACAATCGGGAGGTTCGTGGAGCAACCCACGAGCCTCCTTTTCTATTTTGCGCAACTAACAAGGAGCGCTGCCCCATGGACCCGCGCCAAGTTAAGACCGCAGCCGATGCCCGCGCCATAGTCGAGGGGCGCAACCTCACTCACGTGAAGGTCGGCGTGTTCGACGTCGATGGCATATTGCGCGGCAAGTATATGGCGCGCGACAAGTTCTTTTCCGCGCTCGATAAAGGGTTCGGGTTTTGCGATGTCGTGCTCGGGTGGGACTCGAACGATCAGCTCTATGACAGTGTGAAGCTGACCGGATGGCATACCGCCTATCCCGATGCGACGGTCAGGGTGTTGCCCGAGACATGTCGGGCGGTGCCGTTCGAGGGCGACATGCTGTTGTTCCTCGGCGAATTCGTTGGCAAGGCGGAAGAGTGTTGCCCGCGGGGCGTGTTGCGCCGGGTGATCAAGCGCGCGGCCGATATGGGATTTGCGGTCAACGCATCGGCGGAGTTCGAGTTCTTCGTGTTCGACGAGACGCCGCATTCGGTGCGCGAGAAGGGGTATCGTAATCTCAAGAACATCACGCCTGGATATTTCGGCTATTCGACGCTGCGCTCCTCGGTGCACGCCGAGTTTTATCATGAGCTGATGAAGCTCGGCCGCGATATGGATTTTCCGTTGGAGGGTTTGCACACCGAGACGGGCCCAGGCGTGCTTGAGGCGGCGATCGAGTATTGCGAGGCGGTTGCGGCGGCCGATCGGGCGGCTTTGTTCAAGACGTTTTGTAAAGTGATCGCGGAGCGGCGCGGTTGGATGGCGACGTTCATGGCGAAGTGGTCGCGCGATCTTCCCGGGCAGTCGGGGCATTTGCACGTTTCGCTCAACGACAAGAAGGGCAAGTCCGCCTTCTACGACGAGAAGGGGGCGCACCATATGTCGGAGACGATGCGCTGGTTCGTCGGCGGGCAACAGAAGTTGATGCCTGAATTGCTGGCGATGATCGCGTGCACAGTCAATTCGTATACGCGGCTGATTCCGGGGTTCTGGGCGCCGACGGACGCGACGTGGGGTTTCGAGAACCGGACCTGCGCGCTGCGCGTCATCGGCGGATCGCCAAAGAGCCAGCGGGTCGAGTATCGGATCGCGGCGGCCGACATTAATCCGTACATCGCATTGGCGTGCGCGATCGGGTCGGGACTTTGGGGGATAGAGAACAAGATCGAGCCCGATGCCGCGATTGCGGGCAACGCTTATGAAAAGAAATTCCCCAAGAACCGCGCTTTGCCACAGACTCTGTTCGAGGCGGCGGAGCGGCTTGAAGCGTCGAAGCCGGCGCGCGCCTTGTTCGGCGATGCCTTTGTCGAGCATTATGCGGCGACGCGGAAGTGGGAAGAGCGCGAGTTTCGCAAGGCGATTACCGACTGGGAACTGGCGCGGTATTTCGAAATCATTTGAGGCGTTTCATGACAGACATCGTATGTATTTCGCCGATTGACGGGCATGAAGTTGCGCGGCGGCCGGTGGCGAGCGGCGCACAGATCGATGCCGCACTGGCGGCGGCGCGCGCGGCGCAGCGCGAATGGGCAAAGGTTTCGATCAAAGTTCGATGCGCGTTCGCGATGAAGTTCATGGATGCGATGCTTTCGCTCAACCAGGAGATCGTGCCGGAGCTTGCCGTTCAGATGGGGCGGCCGGTGCGCTTCGGCGGCGAGTTTCGCGGCTTTGAAGAACGCGTTCGTTATATGACGATGATCGCCGAGGATTCGTTGAAGCCGGTTCTGCCGGCCGATCCGAAGGCTGGGTTCAAGCGCATGATCAAGCGCACGCCATTGGGGGTCGTGCTTGTGATTGCGCCGTGGAATTATCCCTATCTCACAGCGGTCAATACGATCGTGCCGGCGCTGATTGCCGGTAATGCCGTGGTGTTGAAGCACGCCTCGCAAACCATTCTGGTCGGCGAGCGTTTCGATCAGGCGATGAAGAAGGCTGGCGCGCCGAAGGGGCTGTTCACGAATATCGTGCTCGGTCATACGGAAACGACGCGGTTGCTCGGCAGCGGGGCGATCAATCACGTAAATTTCACGGGCTCGGTCGGGGGCGGCAAGGCGATCGAGCAGGCGGCGGCCGGTACGTTCACAACGATGGGTCTCGAACTCGGCGGCAAGGATCCTGCTTACGTTTGCGCCGATGTGAAGCTCGATCATGCGATTGAGAATTTGGTCGATGGCGCGTTCTACAATTCGGGGCAGTGCTGTTGCGGGATCGAGCGCATCTATGTGCACGAGGCGGTCTACGACAAATTCTTGGACGGGTTCGTGAACCTGACGCGCCAGTACGTGCTGGGCTCGCCGATGGACGAAAAGACGACGCTGGGGCCGATGGCGCATACCCGCTTTGCCGACCTGGTGCGCAAGCAAACCGCGGAAGCGCTGGCAAAGGGTGCGAAGGCGCATGTCGATGTGAAGTCCTTCGCGGCCAATCGCGAAGGCACGCCTTATCTGGCGCCGCAGGTGTTGACCAACGTGGATCACTCCATGAGCGTGATGATGGAGGAGAGTTTCGGCCCCGTTGTCGGCATTATGAAAGTGAAGTCGGACGAGGAGGCGATCAAGTTGATGAACGATTCGCCTTATGGTCTGACGGCTGGGATTTGGACCAGCGATCTTGAAGCGGCGGAGCGGATCGGCGATCAGGTCGAGACCGGCACCGTGTTTATGAACCGCTGCGATTATCTCGATCCGGCGTTGGCGTGGACCGGCGTAAAAGATACCGGGCGCGGCGCGTCGTTGTCGCCGATTGGGTTCGAGATGCTGACGCGGCCGAAGTCTTATCATTTGCGCCACACACTCTGAGAGTTGCCATGACACAGAAGGCCAATTGGAATTACCCGACCAGCGTGCGTTTCGGCGCGGGGCGCATCTCGGAGCTCGCCGATGCGTGCAAGGCGGCCGGGATCGCGCGTCCCTTGCTCGTGACCGATCCGGGATTGGCGCAGATGGCGATGGTGCGCGATGCGTTTGAGGCGATGAAGAATGCGGGGCTCGGCGCGGCGCTGTACTCGAATATCAAGTCGAACCCCGTCGAAACGAACGTCGCCGACGGCGTTGCGGTGTTGCGGGCGGGCAAGCATGACGGCGTGGTGGCGTTTGGCGGCGGCTCGGCGCTCGATGTCGGCAAGGTGATCGCTTTTATGTCCGGTCAGTCGCGGCCGATGTGGGACTTCGAGGATGTAGGCGATTGGTGGACGCGCGCGGATCCCAAAGGCATCGTGCCGGTGATCGCGGTGCCGACGACCTCGGGTACGGGGTCGGAGGTTGGGCGCGCCGGTGTGATCACGCAGGAAGCGACGCATACGAAGAAGGTGATTTTTCATCCCAAGATGATGCCGGTCACGACGATTTGCGATCCGGCGCTGACGGTCGGGTTGCCGGCGCACATGACGGCGGCGACGGGGATGGATGCGTTTGCGCATTGTCTTGAGGCGTATTGCGCGCCGGGGTTTCACCCGCTCGCCGACGGTGTCGCCGTTGAGGGTATGCGTCTTGTGAAGGAAAATTTGGTTCGGGCTGTCAAGACCGGCAGCGATCTGGAAGCGCGCGGCAATATGATGGCGGCAGCGGCGATGGGGGCGACTGCGTTTCAAAAAGGGCTCGGCGCCATTCACGCGCTGTCGCATCCGATCGGCGCGCTTTACGACACGCATCACGGGCTGACCAATGCAGTGTTCATGCCGTATGTGCTCGTCTTCAATCGCAAGGCGATCGAGCCAAAAATAGCGCGGCTCGCGGCTTACATGGGGCTTGGCGGCACGTTCGATGCGTTTCAGGGTTTCGTGCTGAATTTGCGCGACGAGATCGGTATCCCGCATACGCTGAAGGGGCTGAAGGTCGGCGACGACAAGGCGAAACTGATCGCCGAAATGGCGATCGTCGATCCGACGGCGGGCGGCAATCCGATTGCGCTTGATGTTCAAGGGGCGCGGCGTATCTTCGATGCAGCGTTGCAAGGTGATTTGAAAGCGGCATGAGCGGACCACGCCTCCTCGTTGTCGAAGGCAATACGGCCGAGGGGCGGTCGCGTCACGTCGCCGCCGGTGGGCGCGCAGCGAGCGACGGTTATGCCGACGTGTTACGCAAGCTGGCGCCTCAGGCGCGCGTCGATGTTTGTTTTCCTGCCGACATGGGCGCCAATCTGCCCGATCGTATGGGATTGCAAGGCTATGACGGCGTTGCGATTACCGGATCGTCGCTGAACATCTACGATCTGGGCCCGTCGATCATGCGACAGGTCGAGTTGGCGCGGGCGGTGTTTGAAACCGATACGCCATTCTTCGGTTCGTGTTGGGGTTTGCAGGTGGCGACGGTTGCCGCCGGCGGTACCGTGCGCAAGAATCCGAAGGGGCGCGAGATCGGCTTTGCGCGTTCGATCATGCTGACCGATGCGGGCGAGGAGCACGATCTTTATTGGGACAAAGGTCCCGTGTTCGACGCGATCACGGTGCATCTCGATGAGGTCGAGGAAACGGCGCGCGGGACGACGATCCTTGCCACCAATGCGTGGAGCGCGGTTCAGGCGGCGGAGATCAAAGTTCGTGGCTGTACGTTTTGGGGGGTGCAGTATCATCCCGAATATTCGTTCGGCGATATGGCGGCGGTCATGCGACGCCTTAAGGAGCCGATGACGGAGCAAGGTCTGTTCCACGGCGAGCAAGGACATGCCGGTTATGTGGCGGAGCTTGAGGCGTTGGAACGAAAGCCGGACGACTCGGCGTTGAATTGGCGGCACGGCATCACGACTGCGGTGTCGGATTTCGCGGTGCGCACGCGCGAGCTTAAGAATTGGCTCGAGCGGCAGGTTGCGCCCTCGCGAGCCAAACGGATGCGGGCGTAACGGCTAGTGAAAATTTCTGCCTTTCGGCAGAACGGCGTGGACGCTTTCATATTCTAATGACGGTTGAAGCGGGCGGACATTGCGCGGGTGCGTGTGGAGGCTTGCGCGTTTGGACTGCCCAGGTGAGGTGCCAGCTTCGGGCACCGGGCGTTTGACTTCGTCGGCGCGCGAGGCGGGTTCGAGTGCCGACGTGTCGGCGTGAAGTTCGTTCAGCAGCGGGGTTAGGTCCTCGATCTCGTCGGCGATGACGTGAACGACATTGCTTTCGCTCTGCAATTGTCCGCGGACCCTCGCAAAGCGTGCGCCCAAGACTTGCGGGCGGAATTGTTCGAAGACTTTCGGCCAGACGACGATGTTGGCGATACCGGTTTCGTCTTCGAGCGTCATGAAGATGACGCCCGAGGCGGTGCCCGGCCGTTGGCGCACGAGGACGAGGCCTGAAACTTGTACGCGGCCGTTGGGTTTCAGGGTGGCGAGTGCCGCGTTCTCGACGATGCGGCGGGCGGTGAGTTGATCGCGCAAAAACAAAACAGGATGCGCTTTCAGCGAGAGGTGCAGGTGGCGGTAATCCTCCACCACGTGTTCGCCGAGCGGCATCGACGGTAGCGCGAAGTCGGGCTCGCGTTCGTGGGTCGCGCCGAAGGCGAGCAGCGGCAGGTCGTCCTTGTCGCCCGCCCGGCGCAGACCGCGCACGGCCCACAAGGCCTCGCGCCGGTCGAGGCCGATGGAACGGAAAGCGTCGGCATCGGCCAGGCGTTCGAGCGTGCTCGGCTCCAGTTGCGTGCGCAGCCAGAGATCGCGGACGGAATCGTAGCCGCGGT